>CALWYI010000078.1 GCA_944385715.1 uncultured Oscillospiraceae bacterium
TTCCTCTCCGGCGTGGCCTACGCCGGCGAGGGCAAGATCAAGAAGGTGGCCGCCAACACCTACATCATCACCCCCTACTCCGTGGACATCCAGGGGGATCTGATCGACGAGCTGGAGAACAACGGCCTGTATTTCTGAGAGAGAACAGAGATAGGAAATAGGGAGGTAGCCCCACTATGATGACCCCGCAGGAAGTAGCCAATTGTACCTTCGCCAAGGCCGTGATGGGCGGCTACAACATGGCGTCGGTGGATGATTTTTTGGACAAGCTGACGGAGGACTACACCGCCCTCTATAAGGAGAACGCCGCCCTGAAGGCAAAGCTGAAGGTGCTGGCGGACAAGACCGAGGAGTACCGCCAGGTGGAGGACGCCATGCGGGCCACCCTCCTCACCGCCCAGAAGATGGCCAGCAGCATGGTCTCCGAGGCGGAGCAGAAGCGGGACGCCATCATTGCCGACGCCGCCTCCGGCGCCAAGGCCCGCCTCCAGGAGATCCAGCGGGAGGTGGAGGCCCAGGAGGAGCGCCTGGCCGCCGTCCACAGGGAGGTGGAGGACCAGCTCCAGGCCGAGCAGGACCGCCTCGCCGCCGGACAGGAGGCGCTGCGCGGCTTCATCCAGTCCGTGCAGAAGGTGTGCCAGGGCCAGCTGGCCCTGCTGGAGCAGCTGCCGGAGCTGCCGGTACAGCAGCAGGCCCCGGCGGTCCCGGCCCAGCCCGCTCCCCCGGAGGAGCCCCCCGTGGACGCCGTGGAGGAGGTGGCCAGCGCCATCGACCAGGCCCTGGAGAAGGACATCGACAGCGCCGTGGCGGCCCTGACCCCGGCGGAGAGCGCCGCCCCCGAGCCGGCGGAGGCTCCCGCCCAGGACGTTCTGGCGGACCTGCTCCCGACGGACCCCTTTGCCGACGACCTGCCGGAGGAGGACCCGGAAGCCACCCGGGTCCTGAATCTGGACGACCTGCAGTTTGGCCGCAACTACACCAAGGAATAAGAAGCGCGCGGCTTTGCCCCCGGCGAAGCCGCGCCCTTTTTTCTGCCCGCCGCCCCGGTGAGAAAGGAGAGCGCCTATGGAGGGGAAGACCATCGTCGCCCTGCTCTACGACTTCGACAAGACCCTCTGCACCCAGGACATGCAGAACTACGCCTTCATCCCCGCCCTGGGCATGGAGCCCGGGGACTTCTGGCGGGAGGCCAACGCCTTCGGCTGGCAGCAGCACATGGACGGGATCCTGGCCTATATGTACACCATGATCCGCAAGTGCCGGGAGCTGGACCTGCCCCTGAGCCGGTCCTTCCTCAGCCGCTGCGGGGAACAGATCGTCCTCTTTCCCGGCGTGGCCGACTGGTTTGCCCGCATCGACCGCTTCGCCGGCCTGCTGGGGGTCCAGACGGAGCACTACGTCATCTCCTCCGGCCTCCGGGAGATCATCGACGGCAGCCCCATTGCCGGCAGCTTCAAGGAGATCTACGCCAGCGAGTTCTACTACGACGAGGCGGGCCGGCCCGCCTGGCCCAAGCTGGCGGTGAACTTCACCGCCAAGACCCAGTTCGTCTACCGCATCAACAAGGGGGTGCTGGACGTGTCCGACGACCAGACCCTCAACGCCTCCATGCCCGACGACAGCAAGCGGGTGCCCTTCACCAACATGATCTACATCGGCGACGGCCTCAGCGACGTGCCCTGCATGAAAATGATGCGGGCCTACGGCGGCCAGGCCATCGCCGTGTACCAGGACGCCAACCGCCCCGGCGTGGAGCAGCTGCTGCGGCAGGGGCGGGTGGACTTCATCTTCCCCGCCGACTACCGGGAGGGCACCGACCTGGAGGTGACGGTGAAGAACATCATCCGGAAGATGGCCGTGAGCCATCTCCTCAGCGAGGAGAACCAGGAGCAGCTGCGGGCCGTGCGGAGGAACTGCCGGGAGGAGCGCTGAAGCGCTCCTCCTTTTTTGTGGGGACTGCGCCCCCAGTGCCCGGTGCTTGCCATTGGGGCCTCCCCGGCCCCAAAGCCTGTTTCTTATCGCCGGGGGCTCCGCCCCCAGACCCCGGTGCTACCCGCCGGGGGCTCCGCCCCCAGACCCCGGGTTCACTTTTGTACGCACAAAAGTGAACCGAAAAAGCGCCAAAACCAAGGTTTTGGATTCCTTTGTCTAATCGGACACCATCCAATTTGATACTGCTTTGCCACTGAAGCAGATTTTTTGGCATCTGATCTCCGCCGGGTTTCTTTTCCGGCTTCGGCTGACGCCCTGTTAAAGGGGTAGAACCATCTTTCTGTTTCGCATAATTAGAAACACCTATCGACTCGAGGGGCGACAGCCGAAGTCAGTAAAATGCCGCACCGATTACGAAGTACATCTGGAATTTCAGTGGCAACCGGATATCTCCCCTGATTCAGACCGATTGGGCAAAAAAGGGGGTCCGGGGTCTCCCCGGCGCGCTTTTGCCTACTTTTCCCGCGAAGGAAAAGTAGGCCTGCGGAGCATACCCAGCCCGGAGGGCTGATAAAAGGAGATTCTGCGGATACCTCCTCTGACAAGAAGCCCCCCGCCGCCTGGCAAGGCGGCAAAAAGGGCCCGTCCGCGCCCGGCGGACAGGCCCTGCTGCTTACTCCAGGAATCCCGCCGGGTCCACCGGCACGCCGTCCTTGGACACGGCGAAGTGGAGATGGGCCCCCAGGCCCGCCTCGCTGAGGGAGGTGTTGCCCACGGTGCCGATGACCGTACCGGCCCCCACCTCGTCCCCGGCCAGCACTGCGGTCTCCGGCTGGAGGCTGGCGTAGGTGGTGACATAGCCGTTGTGGTGGTCGATGACCACCGTGGTGCCCAGGAGGCCGTCCTCGCTGACGGAGAGGACCGTGCCCGCCGCAGCGGCGGCCACCGCCGTCCCTGCCGCGGCCTGGATGTCCAGGCCGTCATGGGTCCGCCAGTCCCCCAGGGTGGCGTCATAGCTGAGGGTATCCACGGAGAACACCGCCACCATCTCCCCCTGGACCGGGTGCACCACCTCCAGGGTGGGCTCCGAGGACGCGGGGACATTTTCCACCGGGGCGGAGGCCTCCTCCGGCTCCTCCTGGGGCTCCTGGACCGGCTGGAGGCTCTCCACCACCACCGGCTCGTCGGAGATCACCGGCTTTGCCGGCTCCTCCTCCGGCGCGTCCACCGCCACCGGGTCCTGTTCCTCCTGCTGGTCCACGGTCTGGGCCAGACTGTCCTGGGTCTCCGCTTCATTGTTCATCAGGGCGTAATAGCCAACCACTCCGGCTGCGACCGCGCAGACGAGCAGGGCTATGTAGAAGCCCATGCCGCCGAAGATGGAGGCAGCCTGCCGCTTGCCTCGATTATCCATATTCCGCTTCCTTTCATCTCGTCCGCCGCCTGTGGGGGCGGCTGTGGTAAAAGAGGAAAAACACCTCTGGCCCCATTGTGCGCGGCCAGAGGTGTTTTTATACCGGCGGATACGGATTTTGCGGCGTTTTTTACTTGCCCGCCTGGGTCTCGCAGTACAGGCAGCGGTAGACCCGGTTCTCCCGGTCCGTGAGCTTGAAGATCTGGGGCAGCTCCTGTTCCACGGAGGTGATGCACCGGGGGTTCTTGCAGCGGATCACGTTTGTGATGGTCTCCGGCAGCTTCAGCTGGCGCTTCTCCACCCGGCGGCCGTCGATGATGATGTTCACCGTGATGTTGGGGTCCACGTAGCCGATGACGTCCCAGTCCAGGTCCAGCACCCGGTCGATCTTGATGATGTCCTTGCGGCCCAGCTTGCCGCTGACCACGTTCTTGAGAATGGCCACCGTGCAGTCCAGCTCTCCCAGGCCCAGGATTTTGTAGAGCTCCATAGCCTTGCCGGCGGCAATATGGTCGATGACGATACCGTTCTTGATGGCGTCGATAATCATTGCCTTTTCCCTCCTCAGTCGATTTCCAGCAGCTTCAGGATCAGGGCCATGCGGATGAAGCGGCCGTAGTTCACCTGCTTGAAGTAGCAGGCCCGGGGGTCCTTGTCCACCGCCACGGAGATCTCGTTGACCCGGGGCAGGGGGTGGAGGATGCAGAGGTCCTGCTTGGCGCTGACCAGCTTCTCCGGGGTGAGGATGTAGCTGTCCTTCAGGCGCAGGTAGTCCTCCTCGTTAAAGAACCGCTCCCGCTGGACCCGCGTCATGTACAGGATGTCCAGCTCCGGCATGACGGACTCCAGATCCGTGGTCTGGACGTACTCGATGCCCTTCTTCTTGAGGACCTCCTTCTTCACATAGCTGGGCAGCTTCAGCTCCTCCGGGGACACCAGGGCGATCCTGACGCCCTGGTAGCGGCTCAGGGCGCTGATGAGGGAGTGGACCGTGCGGCCGAACTTCAGGTCCCCGCAGAAGCCCACCGTCAGGTTATCGAAATGGCCCTTCTCGTGGTAGATGGTGAGGAGGTCCGTGAGGGTCTGGGTGGGGTGGTTGTGGCCGCCGTCGCCGGCGTTGATGACGGGCACCGTGGCGTTCATGGAGGCCACCAGGGGGGCGCCCTCCTTGGGGTGGCGCATGGCGATGATGTCGCTGTAGCAGCTCACCGTCCGGGCGGTGTCCGCCACGCTCTCGCCCTTGGCGGCGGAAGAGCTGGCGGCCTCGGAAAAGCCCAGGACCTGGCCGCCCAGCCGCAGCATGGCGGACTCGAAGCTCAGGCGGGTGCGGGTGGAGGGCTCGAAAAACAGGGTGGCCAGAATCTTGCCGTCGCACTTGTGGGCATAGGCCTCGGGGTGGGCGATGATGTCGCTGGCCTTGGCGATCAGTTCGTCGATCTCCTGGGTGGACAGCTCCAAAATGTCGATCAGACTTCTCATATTACTTGTTACCTCCCATCCAGCTCTCGTCCGACGGATTGTTCCGGAAGGCGATGAGCCGGGCAATATCCTCTTCCCTGATGTACTTCTCCTCCGCGGCCACCTGGGCGATGACGTCGAAATTGGTGAGGCTCACGTTCTTCACGTCGGCGGCCGCCAGGCGGTCCAGGCCCTTCTGCATGCCGTAGGTGAAGATGCTTACCACGCCCAGCACGTCGGCCCCCGCCTCCCGCAGGACGTTCACCACCTCGATGACGCTGCCGCCGGTGGAGATGAGGTCCTCCACCACCACCACCTTCTGGCCCTTCTCCAGGCGGCCCTCGATCTGGTTCTGGCGGCCGTGGTCCTTGCTGCCGGAGCGGACATAGCCCATGGGCAGGCCCATGATGTGGCCCACGATGGCGGCGTGGGCGATACCGGCGGTGGAGGTGCCCATGAGGACCTCCACGTCGGGGTACTCCCGGCGGATGGTCTCCGCCAGGGCGTTCTCCACATCGTTGCGGACCGCCGGGGCGGTGAGGGTCAGGCGGTTGTCGCAGTACACCGGGCTCTTGATGCCGCTGGCCCAGGTGAAGGGCTCCTCGGGGCGGAAAAACACCGCCTGGATGCTCAGCAGATCCTTGGCGATCAAAGTCTGAATGTTTTCCATTGGCGCACTCCTTTATTGTAATTTTTATATTTTTACCATCTGAATGGAAGGTTGCTTCTCAAGTTCATTTTTCGATTCTTCAGCTCCCGGGGCTCCCCGCCCCGGACCCGGGGTAACTTTTTGTACGGACAAAAAGTCACCAAAAAACCGCTGGGGAGACCCCAGACCCCCTTGTTTTGTCCAATCGGACACCATCAGGGGAGATACACGGTTGCCACTGAATTTCCAGTTGTCCTTCGTAATCGGTGCTCTGCATGTCCGACTTCGCCTGACGGCCCTCGAGCTGAGAGGCACTTCTTGTCATGCGAAAGGGACAGATGGTTCTATCCCTTTGAGCCCATAGGCCCCTATCCGCTAACCTCGCCCGCGGCGGAATCAAATGAGGACAGGGCCGGAGGCCAAAGTCAGAATAGAACCCCGCCGCAGATCAGATGCTAAAGAAAGGTGTTTCAGTGGCTGCGCACTGGCAAAGTCTGATAGCGTCCGATTGGGCAACAGCGGGGGTCCAGCCCGAAGGGGGCTGGCGTGTTTTTGGGTACTTTTTGCACGAGCAAAAAGTACCCCGCCCGTGGGTGCGGGAACCCACAAAGAGGAGGGCCGCTTCCGGCCCCTTCGGAAGTTCCCGGGGTGGTGGAAAGAGGAGGGGGCGCCCCCTCCTCTTTCTCTGCGCTGCCGGGTGTTACTCGGCAGTTTCTTCCTCTTTCTTGGTAACGGCAATATTCAGCTCGTCCAGCTGCTTCTGCGCTCCCCACGGGATGGGGCATCCCGCGGGGACCCCTGACAGGATTTGACTTGCGCGGGGCGAGTAAATCGCCCCTTGCGCCGAGGTTTTGCCCGCTGGGCAAAACGCTCGAACGGCGCAGGCGCCGCCCCGCTTTGCGGGGCCCCGTGGAGCAGAAGGCAAAGAAGGCATTATTCGGCAGTCTCTTCCTCTTTCTTGGTTACCATAATATTCAGCTCATCCAGCTGCTTCTGCTCCACGAAGGAGGGGGCGCCCATCATCAGATCCTGGGCGTTCTTGTTCATGGGGAAGGGGATGATCTCCCGGATGCTCTCCTCGCCGGCCAGGAGCATCACCATGCGGTCGATGCCCGGGGCGATACCGGCGTGGGGAGGCGCGCCGTAGCAGAAGGCGTTGTACATGGCGGGGAACTTCTTCTTCACGTCCTCCTCGCCCAGCCGCACCAGGTTGAAGGCCTTGATCATGATCTCCGGGTCGTGGTTCCGGACCGCGCCGGAAGAGAGCTCCACGCCGTTGCACACCAGGTCGTACTGGAAAGCGGTGATGCTCAGGGGGTCGATTTCCCCCTTGATAGCCTTGTCCAGGATCTCCGCGCCGCCGTTGGGCATGGAGAAGGGGTTGTGGCAGAACTCCAGCTCGCCGCTCTCCTCGCCGATCTCGTACATGGGGAAGTCCACGATCCAGCAGAAGGCGTACTGCTCCTTGTCCATGTGGTTGGGGCAGAGAGCGCCCAGCTTGCTGCGGAGGACGCCGGCGGTCTTCTGGGCAGCGGCCTTCTTGCCGCAGGTGAGGCCCACGAAGGTGTTGGGCGCGAGGCCCAGGCGCTCCACCAGGGCGTCCTTCTTCTCGCCCAGGAACTTGGCGATGCCGCCGGCAAGCTCGCCCTTCTCATCCAGCTTGAACCAGTAGGCCTTGTTGCCCGCCTGGACCTCCACGTCGGCGCAGAGCTTGTCGATCTGCTTGCGGGTGGCGGTGAAGTCGCTGACGGGGATGGCCTTGACGGTGCCGCCGGCAAAGGCCTCGAAGCCGCAGTCGGAGAGGAGGTCGGTGACGTCGGTGACGGTCAGGTCGATACGGAGGTCCGGCTTGTCGGAACCGTACTTCTCCATGGCCTCGGTGAAGCCGATCCGGGGGAAGGGAGCGGAGGAGGCCCGGTTATAGGTGCCGTACTTGGCGAAGATGGGGGGGAACACCTCCTCCAGCACGCCGAACACGTCGTCCTGGGTGGCGAAGCTCATCTCCATATCCAGCTGGTAGAACTCGCCGGGGGAGCGGTCGCCCCGGGCGTCCTCGTCCCGGAAGCAGGGGGCGATCTGGAAGTATTTGTCGAAGCCGGAGGTCATCAGCAGCTGCTTGAACTGCTGGGGGGCCTGGGGCAGGGCGTAGAACTTGCCGGGGTGCTTCCGGGCGGGCACCAGGTAGTCCCGGGCGCCCTCGGGGGAGGAGGCGGTGAGGATGGGGGTGGTGATCTCCAGGAAGCCCTGGTCCATCATGGCGGCCCGGATGGCGGCTACCACCTGGCAGCGGAGGATAATGTTCTTCTTCACCGCGGGGTTGCGGAGATCCAGATAGCGGTACTTCAGCCGCAGGGACTCGTCGGCCTCCCGGCTGCGGTTGATCTGGAAGGGCAGCTCGTTGTAGCGGCAGCGGCCCAGGACCTCGATCCTGGTGGGGACCACCTCGATGTCGCCGGTGGGGAGGTTGGGGTTTTTGCTGCTGCGCTCTCGGACCACGCCGGTGACCTGGATGGTGGACTCCTTGTTGATGCCCTTGATGATGGTCATCATCTCCTCGGTCTCCACCACCAGCTGGGTGGTGCCGTAGAAGTCCCGGAGGATGACAAAGGCGAAGTTCTGGCCCACCTCCCGGACGTTCTCCATAAAGCCCGCCAGGGTGACGGTCTGGCCGACGTGCTCCAGGCGGAGCTCCCCGCAGGTGTGGGTTCTGGACTGTTTCATGGTACTTTTCTCCTTTTCTCAATACGGATTGTATAATTTATATCAACTACTACAAACTGGAGTTGGTTTTGACGCCGGACCCCGGCGGCGGGGGGATTTTCAGAGGATGTATCCTCTGAATGTCTCTTTATCAGCCCTTCGGGCTGGTACGCTCCGCGGGCCTACTTTTCCAACGCGGGAAAAGTAGGCAAAAGCGCGCCGGGGAAACCCCGGTCCCCCTTTTTTGCCTAATCGGACGCCTGCGGGAGGAGATGCCTGGTTGCCACTGAAATACCTCCTTGCCTCCGGCTCCTTCGTAATTGGTGCGGTGGGCTACGGACTTCGCCTGACGGCCCTCGAGTCGATGGTTGTTTCTTTTTTTGCGGACGGGAGCCTGCGCGTTCCAACAGGTGCAGACGGTTCGTTATAGAATCCCAGATTCGCTTCTCCCTTTCACAGGGCGACAGCCGAAGCCGGACGCGCAGCCCGGCGGAGATCAGATGCCAAAGAAAGGTATTTCAGTGGCTGCGCAGGATTCCCTTGCAGGCGTCCGATTGGACAAAAGCGGGGGTCCAGCCCGAAGGGGGCT
>CALWYI010000079.1 GCA_944385715.1 uncultured Oscillospiraceae bacterium
GACTCACCGCCGCGCTGTCCGGCACCCGGTCCATCAGCAGGATCTGGCAGGCCCCCAGCCGCAGTACATCCCGGACAAAGGGCTCCAGCTTCTCCACCGGCTGGGCGCAGTACTGGCCCAGATAAAAGTCCAGCAGCGCCGCGTTCTGCAGCACGCCGTAGGTCAGCCGGGAGGCGAAGGCCGCCTCCCGGCGGTCCAGCTCCCCCCGGCGGCAGGCCGCCTTCAGGCTCCCGTCGGACCAGGCCTCCAGCTTCCGGCAGGCGGTGAGGACCTCCAGGGCCGTCTCTCTCCCGTTCCCCGCCATATCAGTCTCTCCGGCTGCTGCGTCCGGCGAAGATCAGCAGGTACCGCAGCAGCTGCAGCAGGGACATGAGCAGGGCCGCCACATAGGTGAGGGCCGCCGCCCGCAGCACCTTCTTGGCCCCCGCCTGCTCGTCCTCGTCCAGGAGGAAGCTGCCCTCGATGGTGCCGATGGCACGGGCAGAGGCGTCGAACTCCACCGGCAGCGTCACCAGCTGGAACACGGTGGTGAGGCCGAAGAGGACGATGCCGATGGCAAAGAGGGGCTGGATATACAGGATCAGCCCTAGGATCAGAGCAATAAAGGCGAACTGGGACCCGAACTGGGTCACCGGGATGATGGCGGTGCGCAGGCGCACCGGGCCGTAGCCCACGGCGTACTGCACCGCGTGGCCCGCCTCGTGGGCCGCCACCCCCACCGCCGCCACGGTGTCGCTGTTGTACACCGGCTCGGAGAGGTAGATGGTGTTGTCCCGGGGATCGTAGTGGTCCGTGAGGCGGCCCCGGCAGGGCCGGATGTTCACATCCATGATGCCGTGGGCCCGCAGCACCTCATAGGCCGCCTGGGCCCCGGTGATGTGGCGGCGGTTGCGGACCTGGCTGTACTTGTTGAAATTTCCGCTGACCTTGGCTTGGGCATAAATGGACAGCACCAGCACCGGGATCAGCAGGATCCAGTAGATGGAGTCATAGTAGAAGGGTGAAGCGTAAACGGGCATAGAAAACCTCCCCGCGCCCTATGGCGCGCAAACATAGCAGGCGATCAGAGCTGGATGGGGTGGCCACGGAGGTAGTCCCCGGCGGACATCCGCCGGCCGCCGTCGGCCTGGAGCTCGGTGATCCGCACCGAGGTACCTTCCCCGGCAGCCACCACGATGCCCCCCTTGTCGGCGGAGAGGATCTTTCCCGGCGCGCCGCAGTTCACAGCGCCCGCCTCCTCCGCCCGGTACACCTTCCAGCGCACCCCGGCCACCTCAGTGGTGGCGCAGGGCCAGGGGATCAGCCCCCGGACCTGATTGACGATGGAGCGGGCGTTTTTGTTCCAATCAATGGGAGACATCTCCCGGGAGAGAAGGCTCGCATACTGGTACTGGGGGCCGTAGATCTGGGGTGTCCGGGCGGCGGTGCCATTCTCCAGGCGGCGGAGGGCCTCGCTGGCCGCCTTTCCGCCCAGAGCCGCCAGCCGGTCATAGAGCTGGCCCGCGTCCTCGTCGTCGCCGATGGGGGTCCGCTCCGCGAGAAGGATGTCCCCCGCGTCCAGCTCCGCCGCCATGTACTGGATGGTGACGCCGGTCTCCCGGTCCCCGTTGAGCACCGCCCAGTTGATGGGCGCGGCCCCCCGGTACTGGGGCAGCAGCGAGGAGTGGACGTTCAAAATAGCAGTTTTGGGGATGTCCAGCAGTGCCTGGGGCAGGATCTTTCCGTAGGCCGCCACCAATATCACATCCGGCTCCAGAGCCCGAAGCTCCGCCAGCATGGCCTCATCCCGGCAGGACTGTGGCTGGTAAACGGGAATGCCAACTGACATGGCATATTCCTTTACAGGCGTTGGCACCAGCTTCATTCCCCGGTTTTTAGGCTTATCCGGCTGGGTGTAGGCCGCCACCACGTTCCACCCGTCCTCCACCACCTGGCGGAGGACCGCCACGGCGAAGGCGGGCGTACCCATGAATACGATCCGCATCAGTTCTCGCTCTCCTCCTCCACGTCGTAGCCCTGCTGGCGGTAGTACTCCGCCAGCTCCTCCTCAGTGAGGAAGTGGTCGATGTGCTCCACATACAGGTGGCCGTCCAGATGCTCCAGCTCGTGGCAGAAGCAGCGGGCCGTAAGCTCCGTCCCCTCCACCTCGAACCAGTTGCCGCTGCGGTCCTGGGCCCGGACCCGCACGTGGTCCGGCCGGGTGACCATGCCGTACTTGCCGGGGACGCTCAGGCAGCCCTCGGGCCCGGTCTGCTCCCCCTCGGAGAAGATGATCTCCGGGTTCACCAGCTCAATGGGCCGGTCCTCCTCGTCGAGGACCACCACCGCCCGGCGGAGAATCCCCACCTGGGGTGCCGCCAGGCCCACGCCCTGGGCCAGGGCCAGGGTGTCCTTCAGGTCGTCCAGCAGGTCGTGGAGCCGCTGGTTGAATTCCGTTACCGGGCGGCACTTCTTGCTCAGCGCCTCGTCGCCCATGGTCACAATTGTTCTGATCGCCATAGTCTTATTGTATCCCCCTTCCGGCGAAACCAGTCCGCCGTACATGATTTTCTTTTGTCAACTCCGCCTCAGTCCAGCCCGTTGCAGTCCGCGAACAGGGCCAGCCCCCGGCTGCCCTTCCACTGGGCGAAGGCCCTGAGGCACCCGGCGATTCGCTCCCGGGCGGCGTGGTCGTTGCGCCCGATCCAGAAGAGCCGGTAGCGGAAGCGGTTGTTCACCTTCAGCACCGGCGCGGGGGCCGGGCCCAGGATCTCCGGCTTTTCCGGCCCCTCCAGGGTCCCCGCCGCCGCCAGCAGGGTCTGCCGCAGGCTGCAGGCCCCCCGCAGCACCGCCTCCTCGGAGGCGCCGGACACGGTCAGCGTGAAGATATCCGCGAAGGGCGGGTAGCGCCGGGCCTTCCGGATGCGGATCTCGGCGGCGTAGAAGGCGCCGTAGTCCTGGCGGGCGGCGCTGGTGATGACCTCGTTGTCCGGGGTGTAGGTCTGGATCACCGCCCGGCCGTCCTTGCTGCCCCGGCCCGCCCGGCCCACCACCTGGGTCAGGAGGCTGAAGGTCCGCTCGGCGGCGGTGTACTGGTCCACATAGAGGCTCAGGTCCGCCGCCAGGGCCCCCACCAACGTCACATTGGGAAAGTCCAGCCCCTTGGCCACCATCTGGGTGCCCAGGAGGATGGGAATTTTCTCCTTCTCGAAGCGGCTGAGGAGCTTCTCGTGGTTGCCGGAGACGGTGTCCGCATCCATCCGCAGCACGGTGGCCTCGGGAAAGAGGGCGCGGAGCTCCTCCTCCACCTTCTGGGTCCCGGCCCCCACCGCCTTCATCCGCCCGCCGCAGGTAGGGCAGGCGGAGAAGGCCGGCTGGGAGTAGCCGCAGTAGTGGCACATGAGCCGGCGGTTGGCGCTGTGGTAGGTCAGGGGCACGCTGCACCGGGGACAGGCGGGCACCTCGCCGCACTCGCCGCACAGCAGCATCCGGCTGTTGCCCCGGCGGTTCAAAAACAAAATGCTCTGCTCTCCCCGCCGGAGGTTCTCCTCCAGCTCCAGGCGCAGAGGCTCGCTGATCATTGTGCCGTTTCCCCGGCGCACCTCCCGGCGCATGTCCGCGATGAGCACCCGGGGCAGCTCCTGCCGGTTGTACCGGCTGGACAGGGTCAGCTTGCGGTAGGCCCCCCGCTGGGCCTGCCAGGCGCTCTCCACCGACGGCGTAGCGGAACCCAGCACCAACGTAGCCCCCTGCCGGGCGCAGAGATACTTGGCCACGTCCCGGGCGTGGTAGCGGGGCGCGTTCTCCGACTGGTAGCTGGGCTCGTGCTCCTCGTCCAGGATCACCATACCCAGCTTGTCCAGGGGGGCGAATACGGCGCTGCGGGTGCCCAGCACCACGTCCACCTCCCCCCGGCGGATCCGCTTCCACTGGTCGTAGCGCTCACTGACCCGGAGGCCGCTGTGGAGCATGACCACCTTCTCCCCGAAGTGGGCGGAGAACCGGGCCATCATCTGGGGGGTGAGAGCGATCTCCGGCACCAGGATCATTCCCCGCCGGCCCCGGCGGACGATCTCCTGGAGGAGGCGGATGTACACCGCTGTCTTTCCGCTGCCGGTGACGCCGTAGAGCAGGGCGCAGGCGGGCTCTCCCCCCTCAACCAGCTCCATGACGCCGTCATAGGCCCGCTGCTGCTCCTCAGAGAGAACAATGGGCCCGCCGTCGGCGGGCTCCGGCCGGGGCACCCGGAAGGACTCCTCCGGGGTCAGCTCCACCAGGCCGCTGCGGACCAGGCCTCGGATGGTCTGCATGGAGGCCCCGGTAAAGTAGCAGATGTCGCTGGTGAGGGCGCTGCCCACGGCAGACAGGAGCTGCACCACCGCGTAGCGCATGGGGGCGCTGCGGCGGCGGCCTGACACGGCGGCCAGAGCCGCCTCCGGCTCCACCGCCAGAGCCGCCCGCTGTACGGTCTTATCCTGGATTTTTCTGGTGGCCGTGGCCTCCAGGCGCACAAGGCCCCGCTCCTCCAGCCCCCGCAGCGCGGCGGTGACGCCGCTGCCGCAGGCCTGGCGCAGGGTGTCCAGGTCGGCGCTGCCGCCGCCGGATACCAGGGTCTCCAGGGCCCGGCTCTCCCCGGCGTTTTCCCCACCGTTCAGAGCGGTCTCCCGGTCCACCGCGAGGGCGTATACCTCCCGGACCCGGTACCAGAGGCCCGCCGGCAGGATGGCGCGCACAGCGCTGTAGAGGGTACAGAAGTACCGCTCCCGCAGCCAGAAGGCCAGCTTCAGCCGCTCCTCGTCCAGTACGCTCTCCCGGTCCAGCACATTGGAGAGGGTCTTCAGCTTCCCGCCGGCCTCCCCCCGGGTCAGGGCCAGGATCATGCCCTCGCTGGTCCGGTTTCCCTTTCCGAAGGGCACGGTGACCCGGACCCCTGGCTGTACCTTTTCCACAAGTCCCGGCGGCACCAGGTAGTCATAGGGCTTGTCGATGGCGTAGGTGGCGGCCTCCACCGCCACCTTGGCGATCAGCGCCCCGCCCCGGCCCGCCTCTGACGACTGGCTCTCAGCCCTCCACATCCGTGATGACCACGTCGGCGGCGTCCACGGAGATCTTGCCGTCGGCAACCTCCTGGATGGCCAGGGTCACAGGCTTGATGTCCAGCTTCTCCCCCAGGTCCTCGGCCTCCCGGGCGATCTGACGGGCCCGGCGGGCCACCACATTCACCAGCAGGTAGCGGTTGGGCACGTTGGCGGTAAGCTTGTTCATAGCGGGATAGAGCATCATAGTTCGATCATTCCTTTTTATTGTAGTTTCTGTTTCAAAGCGCCATTGTCAGGGTCCTATCCCCTGTCGATCATGGCCATGCGCTCATCGGGCCGGCAGTGCTCCGCCAGCATGATGGCGCGGATCTCCGTCACCGCGTTGTCCACGGTGTCGTTGATGACAAAGTAATCAAAGGAGCCGGCGGCGGCAAACTCCTGCCTGCCCCGCTCCAGCCGGGAGCGGACCTTGTCCATGTCCTCGGTGCCCCGGCCGATGAGCCGGCGCTCCAGCTCCGCCCAGCTGGGGGGCGCCACGTAGATCCGCACCGCCTCCGGCCGCTGGCGGTGGACCTGCTCCGCGCCCTGGATCTCAATGTCCAAAAGCACGTCCCGGCCCCGATCCATGGCCTCGTCCACATATTTCTTGGGGGTACCGTAGTAGTTGCCCACAAACTCCGCGTGCTCCAGGAAGGCGTCCTCGGCGATCCACGCCTGGAACTGCTCCCGGCTGAGGAAGTGGTAGTGGACGCCGTCCACCTCCCCCTCCCGGGGCGGGCGGGTGGTGGCGGAGACGGAGAAGTACAGCGTGGGGTCGCTGGCCAGAAGCCGGGCCACCACCGTTCCCTTCCCCACCCCCGAGGGGCCGCAGATGATAAATGTCTTTCCTCTTCTCATACTTCCTCCTCCAGCACCGTGGGGTCCAGGCCAAAGCGGGGGGCCAGCTTCTCCAGGGGAAGGCCGGAGAGGACCACGTGGTCGCTGTCCATAATGAGGACGGCGGCGGTCTTCCGGCCGAAGGTGGCGTCGATGAGCATGCTCCTGTCCCGCGCCTCGGAGATGAGGCGCTTGATGGGGGCCGAGTCCGGGCTCACCACGGCGATGAGCCGCCCGGCGGAGATCATGCTGCCGTAGCCGATGTTCACAAGCTCCACGGCGGGCCTCCTATTCGATGTTCTGGACCTGCTCGCGGATCTTTTCCACCTCCGCCTTCAGGTCCACCACGTCCCGGGCGATGGCGAGATCGCTGCACTTGGAGCCGATGGTGTTGCACTCCCGGTTGATCTCCTGGATGAGAAAGTCCAGCTTCCGGCCCACCGGCACATCCCCCCGCAGCATATCCCGCAGCTGGGAGAGGTGGCTGTGCAGGCGCACGGTCTCCTCGTCCACCGCCACCTTGTCGGCAAAGATGGCCGCCTCGGTGAGGATGCGGCTCTCGTCGATGGTGGTGCTCTGGAGCACCTCCTGCATCCGGGCCAGGAGCTTCTCCCGGTACTCCGCCACCGTCTGGGGGGAGCGCTCCTCCACCCGGGCGGTGATGGCCTCGATGGTGTCCGCCCGGCCCAGGATGTCCTCCGCCAGCTTCTGTCCCTCGGTGGCCCGCATGGTATTGTACGCGGCGAGGGCGTCCGCCAGCACCGCGCAGATGTCGGCGGAGATGCTCTCCAGGTCCTCCTCCGCCTTGGTCACCGTCAGCACGTCGGGGAGCCGGGCCAGGTCCGTGGCGGGGTAGGTCTCCCCCACCGCCGGGCCCCCCAGCTCCTTCAGCCGGGCCAGGGCGCTGATATAGGCCCTCGCCAGAGGCTCGTTGACGGAGACCACCGTCTCCTCCGCCCCCAGGGAGTCCACGGAGATGAACACATCCACCTTGCCCCGGCTGACGGCCTTCTGGACGGCGGCCTTCACCCCGTCCTCGGCAAAAATGTAGGCCCGGGGCATCTTCACCGCGCAGTCCAGGTAGCGGTTGTTGACGCTGCGGACCTCCACGGTGATGTCCCGTCCGCCCCGCTGCTCTCTGGCTCTCCCGTAGCCAGTCATACTCTTGACCAAAAATCGTCCCTCCTATCCGCCGGGCTCCATCCGGGCCCGGCGCAGATCATACACATCATATCTTGCCCGCCGATCCGCCGCCGTGGGGAATCAGCAGCAGTAGAAAAAGCGCATGCCGCCGAAGCCGCAGAGGTTGCACATGAGGTAGGCGCAGGCCAGCTTCCCGCACATGTTGCCCCCGCCGCAGCTGGTGGAGTACACGTCGTACCCCTCCGGGCGGTAGGTCTCACCGCCGTTCTCCACGTAGTTGAGGGCCTGGCGGTACTCCGGGTTGCCGGGGTCCATCTGGCAGGCGTTCTGGTAGTAGCGCCGGGCCTCGTCCACCCAGCCCCGCCGGTAGCAGATGGTGCCCTTGAGGTAGTTCCACTCCCCGTCGTGGTCCTGGATCTGGGCCAGGAGCTGCTCGGCCATGGTGAGGTCGTTGCGGTTGATGGCCATGCGGACCCGCTGGAACACCCCGGAGCCGCTGTAGCTCTGCTGGCGCTGCTGGTAGCCGTAGCCGCTCTGCTGCTGGGCGTAGCCCCCGCCGCCGCTGCCCCGGCCCTGCCGCTGGCGCTGGATGGTGTCGTAGGCCTCGTTGATCTCCTTCATCTTCTCCTGGGCCAGGTCCGCCAGGGGGTTGTCGTGGTAGTTGTCCGGGTGGTACTTCCGGGCCAGCTCACGATACGCCTTCTTGACCTCCTCGTCGGTGGCGGTACTGGGGATATTGAGTACTTTATAGGGATCGGTCATAGCTGCTCCTCGTCTCTGCCGCCCGGCGCCATCAGCCTGGGCGCGGCTTGAAATGTTCCCTCCAAAACGGCCTGTCCCACCAGGAACATGCCCTCGTAAACGGTGGCGCGGATAACGGGCGTCCACACGCCGAAATCCCACAGTTCACTGGCCGCCGCCATCAGGCGGATGGAGTGGTCCAGGGAGACCACCAGGCTCTCCCGGGCCTCCTCCGTCAGTCTGCCCTCCGTGAGGCCGTAGCGATAGATGAGGGGGTTGTAGTCCCCGGAGGCGAAATCCTTCTCCAGGTCGTCGGCGGCGTCCACCAGATAGATCCAGCGGCCCAAATGGTAGAGCATCTGCTCCAGGACCCGGCGCTTCACCCCGTCCTCCACCAGATCCGCGGCGCTGCGCAGCAGCAGGGCGAAGGTGTCCGCCGCCTGATCCATGGAGGGGCAGTGTTCCGCCTCCAGCCGGGAGAGCTCCGCGAGATGGCGGCGGGTGGCCTCGTCAAAATCCGGCCGGTTCCGCCGGGCGCGGCCGTAGGCCCGCCGGAGGAGAAGGGCGGCGGAGCGGTGCTTCAGCTCCAGGCCCTTGCCGTCCTCTATGGCGTCCCGCAGCTGCCACCAGGCCAGGATCACGCTGCAGTCCGCCGCCAGGTCCAGGGCGTCATTGCCCGGGAAATAATCCCGGCCTGTCCGGGGATGGACCGCGCAGCGGCCGTGGAGGGCCTCCTCCGGAGCGCCCTCCGCCAGCAGCACGGCGAGAAAGGTGAAATCGTAGTTGAGGATCAGGGACGCCGCCCTGCCGCAGCGCCGGCTCAGCGCCCGGCACAGCCCGCAGTACATGGCGGAGAAGCGGTCCGTGTCCTCCTGAGAAAGTCTGGCCAGGGATGGCCGCACATATCCGAACATGACCGCTACAGCCTTCTGATC
>CALWYI010000080.1 GCA_944385715.1 uncultured Oscillospiraceae bacterium
CCCTGTCCTACCACATGCGGACCCTCTGTGACTCTGGCATCGTGGTGGGCCGCCCGGCGGGGATGTAGATGCACTATGCCATCAGCAAGGAGGGGAGCCTCCGGGCCGCCCAGCTGCTGGTGGAGCTGACGGCCCTCTACGGCGGCGGGGAGGACTGCGCCTGCTGCAGTGGGCAGTAAACACGCGGCGTTTTTTTGCCTGACACATCGAAAAAAATCGAAGAGTCCCCGCTGGCGCGGGGGAGCGGGACAGAGGAGGAATGGGTATGGAGGCGCTTCGCGCCGGATGGTTCTTTTTCCAGGATCAGGTCCTGGGGATGCAGTGGCTCAATAGGCTCATCGGCAGGGGCGTGGCGGCCCTGGGCCTGGACCCGGAGGGGCTCTGGGGCGGGATATTGCGCTTTTTCCTGTACGACACGGTGAAGATCTTTGTGCTGCTGTCGGTACTGATCTTCGTTATCTCCTATATCCAGAGCTACTTCCCCCCGGAGCGGACCCGGAAGATACTGGGCCGGTTCCGGGGCCTGTGGGCCAACATCCTGGCGGCCCTCCTGGGGACGGTGACGCCCTTTTGCTCCTGCTCCTCCATTCCGCTCTTCATGGGCTTTACCAGCGCGGGGCTGCCGGTGGGGGTGACCTTCTCCTTCCTCATCTCCTCGCCCATGGTGGACCTGGGATCCCTGGTGCTGCTGATGAGTGTGTTCGGCGGCCGGGTGGCGGTGGTGTATGTGCTTTTTGGGCTGGTGATCGCCGTGGCCGGCGGCACCCTGCTGGATAAGCTGGGCATGGAGCGGTATGTGGAGGACTTCATCCGCAGCGCCCCCAGGCTGGAGACGGAGAGCGCCGCCCTGACCCGGCAGGACCGGGCCCTGTACGCCCGGGACCAGCTCCTCGCCACCATCCGGAAGGTGGCCCCCTACATTTTCCTGGGCGTGGGCGTGGGAGCGGTGATCCACAACGTGATCCCCCAGACCTGGGTGGAGACGGTGCTGGGGGACCGGAATCCCCTGGCGGTGGTGCTGGCCACGGCGGTGGGAGTGCCCATGTACGCCGATATCTTCGGCACCATCCCGGTGGCGGAGAGCCTCCTCTTCAAGGGGGCGGGGCTGGGGACGGTCCTCTCCTTCATGATGGCGGTGACCACCCTGAGCCTTCCCTCCCTGATCATGCTGAAGAAGACGGTGAAGCCCCGGCTGCTGGGGGCGTTTATCGCCGTCTGCACCGTGGGGATCATCCTGGTGGGGTACTTTTTCAACGCGCTTCAGGCGTTTCTGATCTGATGGACAGCCACAATACATATAGAAAACGATTGAGGAGATGACACGATGGCGCATACAGAGCTGTTTGTACTGACCGGTTTCCTGGGGGCGGGGAAGACCACCTTCCTCCGGCGCATCCTCCACAACCTGGAGGGAAAGCGGGTCGGCGTGATCCAGAACGACCTGGGGAAGGTCAACATCGACGGGGAGCTCATTGAAAAGGACGGCCTGGAGCTGCGGGAGATCAGCCAGGGGTCCATCTACTGCTCCTGCCGGAAGCTGGATTTTGTAAAGGCATTGGCGGAGCTGGCCCAGCGGGACCTCCAGTACGTGCTGGTGGAGAGCTCCGGCATCGGGGACCCCTCTAACGTGGAGGAGCTGCTCCAGGCGGTGGAGGTGCTCCAGCCGGATGTGTACCGCTTCGCGGGGCTCATCTGCCTGGTGGACGCCGCCAATTTCCTGGCGGATATGGCGGACCGGGAGGAGCTGATCCGGCAGGTCCGCCACGCCCACCTGATTCTCCTCAACAAGACGGATCTGGTGGAGCCGGCGGAGCAGGAGCGGGTGCTGGCCGCCCTGCGGGAGCTGAATCCGGTCTCTCCCATCTATGCCGCCGCCTTTGGAGAGATCGACATGGCCTTCCTGGAGGAGGATTTGTCCCGGTACCGGTACGCGGCGGGGGAGCCCTCCCTCAACTCCTCTGAGTCCAAGCCCAAGACCCTGGTGCTGCGGACGGCGGGACCGGTGCAGCAGGCGGAGCTGGACGCCTTCCTCCGGGAGCTGGCCCCTCAGTGCTGGCGGATGAAGGGCTTTCTGCCCCTGGACACCGGCTGGCGCCAGGTGGACGTGGTGGGGCAGTACATCGACTACAAGCCCTGCCTCCCGAGGGAGCAGGGGGAGCTGGTCATCATCTCCCGGATCGGTCCGGCGGTGATCCGGCCCATTATCGACACCTGGAAGCGGCTGGTGGCCGCGGAAATGACGCTGAAGAACTGAGAGGAGGAGCCTATGGAGATCCTGGTGGTGGGCGGCGGCTGCGCCGACTGTGACAAGGTATACGCGGATACCCTGGAGGCGGTGGAGGAGCTGGGCCTTGCGGCGGATGTCCGGAAAGTGGAGGATCTGGTGGAGATGGTCCGCATGGGGATCATGTCGGTGCCCGCCCTGGTGGTGGACGGCCGGACGGTCTCCGCCGGGCGGTCCCTCCGGAAGAAGCAGATCCTGCAGCTGCTGAGGCAGGAAACAAAGTGACAAATCCCGCAGAGGCCGCCCGTCGCCGGGCGGCCTTTTGCCGCGTCAGCCGGACAAAAAAGAGGTGTGCGTCCGCAGAGAAAAGACAGGATTTGACAGAGGGGCAGGCGAGGCATATAATGTCCTTCATGAGTATATTTACGCCATGGGAAGGAATGGTTCAGGATGCTGGCATATACCTATGAGGCGCGGGGGCGCTTTGTACTGACAGAGAAGCCGAAGCCGGTGGTGCGGGACCCACGGGACGCTGTGGTCCGGGTGACCCTCAGCAGCATCTGCACCAGCGACCTCCACATCAAGCACGGCTCCGTGCCCCGGGCGGTGCCGGGGATTACCGTGGGCCACGAGATGGTGGGGGTCGTGGAGACAGTGGGGGATGCGGTCTCCACAGTCCGGCCCGGCGACCGGGTGGCGGTGAACGTGGAGACCTTCTGCGGGGACTGCTTCTTCTGCCGCCACGGCTGGGTGAACAACTGCACGGACCCCCAGGGGGGCTGGGCCCTGGGCTGCCGCATCGACGGCGGCCAGGCGGAGTATGTCCGGGTGCCTTACGCCGACCAGGGCCTCACCCGGATTCCCGACACGGTGACGGACCGGCAGGCCCTGTTTGTGGGCGACATCCTGGCTACCGGCTTCTGGGCGGTCCGGATCTCCGAGATCGGGCCGGAGGACACGGTGCTGATCCTGGGGGCGGGACCCACGGGGCTCTGTACGCTCCAGTGCGTGCTGCTGCGGCAGCCCAAACAGGTGGTCGTCTGCGAGGTCGACCCCATCCGGCTGAAATTTGTCCGGGAACACTATCCCAGCGCCTTAGTGACAACGCCTGACAAGGTGTTTGACCTTACAAGAAAATTGGGGGCGCACGGCGGCGCGGACCGGGTGCTGGAGGTGGCGGGGACGCCGGAGACCTTCCGCCTGGCCTGGCAGTGCGCCCGGCCCAACGCCATCATCACGGTGGTGGCCCTCTACGACGGGCCCCAGGTGCTGCCTCTGCCGGAGATGTACGGCAAGAATCTGACCTTCAAGACCGGGGGCGTGGACGGCAGCGACTGCCGGGAGATCCTGGAGCTGATCGCGGCGGGAAAGCTGGATACCACCGCCCTCATCACCCACACCTTTGCGCTCCCCGATATCGCCGCCGCCTACGACCTCTTTGAGAACCGGCGGGACGGGGTCATCAAGGTGGCCGTATCCTGCGGCGGACGGGAACAGTGAGAGGAGGGGCGGAACTGAGCTATGGAAGATACGAAAAAAACACAGCTGTTTGAGGAGACTCCCATCCCCAGGGCGGTGATGACCCTGGCGGTGCCCACCATCATCAGTTCCCTGGTGATGGTCATCTACAACCTGGCGGACACCTACTTTGTGGGGATGCTCAACGACCCTATCCAGAACGCCGGCGTGACGCTGGCGGCACCCATCCTACTGGCCTTCAATGCGGTGAACAACCTCTTCGGCGTGGGCACCTCCAGCATGATGAGCCGGGCGCTGGGGCGGAAGGACTACGACACCGTCAGCCGCAGCTCCGCCTTCGGCTTTTATGGCTGCCTCATCAGCGGCTTTCTCTTCTCCCTGGGCTGCACCGTGTTTCAGGGGCCTCTGCTGACCCTGCTGGGGGCCAAGGCGGATACGATGGCCGCCACCGCCGGCTACATGCACTGGACCGTGACCTTAGGCGCCATGCCGGCCATCCTCAACGTGGTGATGGCCTACATGGTGCGCTCCGAGGGGGCCTCCCTCCACGCCAGCATCGGCACCATGACCGGGTGCCTTCTCAATATCGTGCTGGACCCCATCTTCATTCTGCCCTGGGGCCTCAACATGGGGGCCGCGGGGGCGGGCTGCGCCACCTTCCTCTCCAACTGCGTGGCCTGCGGCTACTTCTTTGTGCTGCTGTATGTGAAGCGGGGGAACACCTGCGTGTGCATCCGGCCCTCCATGTTCCGGCCTGACCGGGCCATCGTGGTGGGGGTCTGCGGCGTGGGAATCCCGGCGGCCATCCAGAACCTGCTGAACGTCACCGGCATGACGGTGCTCAACAACTTCACCTCCGTCTACGGCGCTGACGCCGTGGCGGCCATGGGCATCGCCCAGAAGGTGAACATGGTGCCCATGTACGTCTCCCAGGGCCTCTCCCAGGGCTTCATGCCCCTGGTGAGCTACAACTACGCCAGCGGCAACACCAAGCGGATGAAGGAGGGGTTGCTGTTTGTGGTGAAGCTGGCCCTGCCTTTTATGGTTCTGGTCTCGCTGGGATTCTACTTCTTTGCCGATCAAATGGTGGCGCTTTTTATGAACAACGCCTCCATCATCTCCTACGGTGCTAGATTCCTCCATGGCTTCTGCCTGGCGCTGCCCTTTCTATGTATGGACTTTGTGGCGGTGGGTGTGTTCCAGGCCTGCGGCATGGGCAGTAAGGCGCTGGTGTTTGCTATCCTCCGAAAGATCGTCCTGGAGATTCCGGCCCTCTACCTCCTCAACCTTCTGTTCCCGCTCTATGGCCTCTCCTACGCCCAGTTTGTGGCGGAGGTGATCCTCTCCGCGGCGGCGGTGATAACCCTGGTGCGGATCTTCCGGCAGCTGGAGGGACAGCGGGACGGGCGGCCTCTGGCGGACAGGAAGTAGGCGCGCTCCGTGGGAAATCGGACTGCGACCCGCATAACAATCAAGGCGCTGGCAGCCATTTGGCTGCCAGCGCCTTTTCACGCAGAGGGGGATATTAGAAGCGACTTTACGCTTACCAAATCGGGCTCACAGCCCGGCCACGAAGCGCATGAGCATGGTGGCCACCTCGGCCCGGGTGGCGCTGCCGGCGGGATCCAGGAGGCCGTCCTTGCCGCCGATGATCCCCGCGCCGCAGGCCCACTGCATGGCCTCCAGGGCATAGCTGCTGACGGAGGAAGCGTCGGAGTAGGAGAGAAGGTTGGTGTTCCCGCCCGTGCTCATATCGCAGCCCTTCAGCTGGGCGTAGCGGTAGAGCATGGTGGCCAGCTGCTCCCGGGTCAGGTTCTGGTCCAGGCCGCTGCCGTCGGAGATGCCGTTGGCCATGGCCCACTGGACCCCGGCCTCGTACCAGGTGCTGCCGGTGGTGGTGTCCGCGCCGTCCAGGCGGGCCAGTACCGTCACGATCATGGCCCGGTCCATGGGGGCGTTGGGGGAGAAATCGGTGGCGCTGGTGCCGTTGAAGAGCTCACGGCTGCTGGCAAAGGCCACCGCGTCGGCCCCCCAGAAATTGCTTGTTACGTCGGAGAAGGTCTTGCTGTTGTCCACCAGCTTCACCGTCTCTCCGCCGGAGAGGGTGAGGACCACGCCGTCGGCGGTGGCCACGGAGGTCTTCACGATCTCACTGGTGCCATCGGCCTTCACCAGAACGGCCACGGTGCCGGCGGTCACGTTCTCCACGGGGATCTCCACCTTCACGGCGGTGCTTGCCGGCAGGTCCAGGGTCACGGCGGGGGCGCTCTTCAGATCGGAGGCGGCGGTCACGGCAGGCATGGGCAGATATACGGTGCCGGTCTGGGCCGCGGCGCTGTCGGAGAGGGCCGCCACGGTGACGGACAGGCCGTCCTTGTCCACGGTGGTGGCGCTGGTGGAGCCGTCGGTCCGGGTGACGGCGATCACGCTGGTGCCGTCGGTGTTTTCGGTGGTCTTGGTCTCGTTGCCGCTCTTGTCGGTAGCGGTGGTGACGATGGTGCCGTCCTTCAGGGTCTCCACTACCTCCTTGGAGCCATCCGGATACCGGGTGGTCTCCACGGTGGTGCCGTCGGGCTTGGTGACGGTGGTAGTGAGGCTGCCGTCGGGGTTCCGCTCGCTCTCGGTGGTGGAGCCGGTATCCCCGCCATCCTCCAGAGCGGAGTAGTCGGTCAGCAGCACGCTCTTGGCCGCCCCGGTGAGAGTGCCGGTGTCGGTGAAGATGTCATAGCGGTAGGACACCGAATCCCCGTCCCGGGCAATGGTGTAGACGGTAGGATTCTTGCCTCCTATCCAAACCATAGTATCGCTGACTTTCGCTACATAATAGCCCTTGGGCAGGTAGTTATTGGGCAGAATGGGTTCCTTCTCCAGCTGAATTGCCGCGCGAGAGCCGGAGGCGTACAGGGTGCCGCCCTGCTCCAGGGTGAGGGCATCGGACAAAATCCCATAGCCGTTCTCGCCCAGGCAGATGGCGCTGACCATACCGCCAGTGATCGTCAGGATTCCTCCCGTGGTGATGCAGGCCTGCCCGCTGCTGGTAATTGACAGGCTGCCGGGGCCTTGGATGGTCAGATCACTCGGACCACTGATGCCGCAAGTCAGGCTGGCTCCGGTGATGGTATTGCTCCCATTCAGGACAATGGTTAGCGGATCTTCAATTTCAGCAAAAATACCACAGGAGGCGCCGGAGAGGTCAGTGTTGATTGTGGCGTTGGTCAGGGTCAGGACTCTGGTATCCGCATCGTAGACCGCGGTACCGTCGCCGCAGATTACAGTACCGCTATCGATGAGAAGTTCACCGTTTATGATCACGCCCTTTTCCCGCAGACCGTCCAAAATTTCGCCTTGGATAATACTTACAGTGTTTTTATCACAGATATACACTACACCATTTACTGTAATGTCGTAGCTGTAGATTCCTAATTCATCTTCCACGGCTTTCACGCGGAGGGTGGGAGAACCGGTAATGATCACAGGGGTGACATAACAAATGCCGCTGCTCGTGTCAATATCCACGGTGCCGCCGCTGATCGTCATGGAACGGGCTAAAATGCCGGAACAGCTGATACTGCCAGCAGAACCGGTAATGTGCACGTTTCCGTCGCTGATGGAAAGCATGGACTCAGTGTAAAAACCGGCAGCCCAGGTTGAGATGTGCTCACTGACATTACTTTGAAAAATAATTTCAATGTTTCCGCCCTTAATTTCAATTCCACTGTAACCTTCGATTCCACTGTAGGTACGGTAAGAAGAATCTTCCTCACCGCAGGTGACCGTAATCTTCAGTGTGGCGTTGATTGCAATAGACGGAAAGTCTGATTGGTTGTAAAAGGCGTAGATGCCGGTGTAGCCGCTGGTAATATCCAAGCTTCCGGAACCCTGAATAGCAAGCTTGCCCCGGCCGTAGATGCCATAGGCCATATCGCCGCTGATGCTATTGTTCCCTTCCAGCACGATGGTCAGGTCCTCATCGGCGAAAATGCCGCAGCCGTTGGCGCCATAGGCATACGCATTGCTGACCGTTACATCAGACAGAGTCAGAGTAGCGGCATCCGCGTCGTATACCGCTGTGCCCCCACCAGGAAAGCTTGCAGTGGTCTGATTCCTGTTGAGAAATACATTGTTCACCACAACGCCATAGGTCCGCAGCCCATTTTTCGGCTGACCGTTTTGGACTACCGCCGTTTGGCCAAAGCTGGTGTATTTCACGCCGCCAATAAAAATACCGGAGTAAGCGAAAATTCCCATATCATCCTCATTGGAAGACTCGGCAGTAACATTGGAATTGCCCAAGATGGTTATGGTTTCACCCAGTATCCCGTTGCTCCAGCCACTTTCATTGGTGCTGTGAGCAGTTACCGTGCTGTCATCAATCACAATATTATTATATGTATAGATAGTTCGCGCAAAACCAGTGGCAGTGACCTCTGATTGTTCAATTCTCAGAGAATCCGATGCATAAATCCCGTCGCCGGTGCGGTTTGTGACAGTCAGCTTGCCGGTCCCGTCACTCAAAATGGTCAGAGAGCTGGAAGACCATATGCCGTATATGTTGTTGCGAGTTTCGTCATCCACAGCAATGGTGTTGTCCCCCACCAGGAACATAGTCAGATCTCCTTCTGCACAGATGCCTGCGGAGTAAAACAATATCTGGCCGATTGTGTCGATCTCGGCGTTGCGCAGAGTGAGGACATTGGTGGTCGGGTCATACTCCGCCGTACCGCTTCCGCATGCTACGGTATGATCATTTTCTGCCAGAATGTCCACGCCGTTCACAAGCAGGGCTTCCACCCTGGATTCAGGCTCCTCGGTGCCGGGTTCCTCGGTGCCGGGTTCCTCGGTGCCGGGCTCCTCGGTGCCGGGCTCCTCGGTGCCGGGTTCCTCCGTGCCGGGTTCCTCGGTGCCGGGCTCCTCGGTGCCGGTTTCCTCGGTTCCGGGCTCCTCGGTGCCGGGCTC
>CALWYI010000081.1 GCA_944385715.1 uncultured Oscillospiraceae bacterium
TCCCCCGCCCCGGCGATGCAGATGAGGGCCCCCAGGGTGTCAAAGCACAGGCACATGGTGAAGGTGACCACGGCGGTGACCAGGGGCATCACCCCCAGGGACAGTATCCCGCCGAAGTCCGGGGACAGCAGCAGGGGCTTCAGGGCGGAGAGGGAGAGGCTCATAGACTCCGGCGCCTGGGTGACCCCCAGGGGGAAGCCCAGGAGCGTGGTGACCACGATGCCGATGAGCATGGCGCCCTTCACCTTCCAGGCCATCAGCACCCCGGTGATCAGAAGGCCCAGCACCGCCAGAAAGGTGGCCGGGGCGCCGATGTCCCCCAGCAGCAGCGCGCCGTCCTCCGCCTGGACGATGCCGGAGTTCAGAAGCCCGATGAGGGCGATGAAGAGCCCCAGGCCGGCGCTGATGGCGTTTTTCATGCTGGGGGGGATGCAGGAGATCATCTGGTCCCGGAGAGGCGTGAGGCTGATGATGAGGTACGCGAGACCCGAGAGGCTCACCACCGCCAGGGCCTGGGCCCAGGTGTAGCCCATGGTCAGGCACAGGGTGTAGGTGAAAAAGGCGTTGAGACCCACCCCCGGGGACAGCATGAAGGGCAGGTCAAGGGCGGCGGAGAGAAAGCAGGCCAGGGCCGAGGACACACAGGTGGCCAGCAGCACGCCGGTGTAGTCCATGCCGGTCTGGGAGAGGTAGCTGGGGGTGACGAAGAGGATGTACGCCACCGAGAAGAAGGAGGTCAGCGCCCCCAGCAGCTCCCGGCGGACGGTGGTTCCCCGCTCCGTCAGGTGAAAGAAACGGTCCAGTGTTCTCATACCGCACCCTCCTCCGGCTTCTCCATCCGCAGCACCACATCGGCCTGGGTGATGACAAAGGGGGAGCGCTCCGCCGCCACCCGGCGGCACAGCAGCAGTTTATCCCGCAGCTTGTCGGTCACTTCCTCCACCCCGGAGCGGATCTCCGGGTCCTCCGTCCAGGCGCGGACCACCACCCGCTCCGGCTCCAGCTCCACCCGGCGGATGGCCATGTGCTTGCGGAACTCCCGGCGGTCCCGGGGGCTGGGCATCTTCTCCACGTCGTAGAGAAAGCTGACGTTGCGATCGACGGAGATGTCCAGCTCGTCGGCGAGACACAGCAGCGCCGCCAGATAGGGCAGGCTCACCGTCTTGCCCGGCTCCACCGCAAATTGAGCGGGATAGCCCACCGGGTCCATGAGGTCCGTCTTCCGGTGGCCCCGGCAGACCTGGATCACCGCCCGGACGTAGGCCTCATTGGGGAAATCCAGCACTTGCCAGTACTTCTCCAGATACAGGCCGGACAGCTCCTGGTGGTAGCCCCGCACGGCCCAGGCCCGGTCCTCGTCGGTCTCCGGCTCCGGAAAGCCCAGCACCGCCCGGAACTGCTCGAAGTCCGCCACGGAAACCCCCATGCCCACGTCGTGGAACAGGGCCCCCATCAGCAGCACGTAGAGGTCCTCCGGAGTGAGACGATCCATCTGGCTGCCGATGAGCTGGTTGCACAGCTCCAGGATGTCCAGGGTGTGGAGCACCGTGTGGTCGGTAAAGTCGGGAAAGTAGTTCTCATACCGGGAGAGCATCCGCTGGGAGACCACCACACAGTCCCGGTACCGGCTGTGGAGTTCCGGCGAGAGTTGGGCCAGTCTGCGCTCAATGCCATAGTCCAGTTCCATCACAATTCCTCCCCTCATCTCTTTGTCATATGTCCGGCCCACCGGCGGGGTCCGTAGGCGGCCACCAGGGCCAGGGCCAGCACGCCGCCCTTCACCGCCGGAAGCACATAGTAGACCACGCCCATCTGGGTCAGCCCGTTTTCCAGCACCGCCACCAGGGCCGCCCCCACCAGGGTCCCCAGGGCGTTGGGCTTTTCCGCTCCGCCCACGGACCGCCCCACGAACACGGCGGCCAGGGACGGCATGAGATAGCTGTCGCAGCCGGAGATCTGGGCCGCCGAGTTCCGGGAGCAGACCACGATGGCCCCCACCGCGATCATGACGGCGGTGAGCATTCCCGCGAGGAAGCGGTACTTTTTCACGGCAATGCCGGAGTACGCCGCGGCGGTCTGATTGCTGCCCATGGCGTACAGGCAGCGGCCGTGGCGGGTATACCGGAGAAATACAAAGGCAAAGGCCACGCAGGCCAGCATGATGAGGATGCACCAGGGCGCCGCGCCGATGGCCAGGGACGCCTCCGTCCAGCTCCCCCGGACCGGGGCGGTCCCCCAGGGCGTGGGCATCCCGGCGGACACCGCGCCGCCGCCGGTCCACCAGAGGCCAAGGCCCTGGTAGACAAACATCAGCGCGCAGGTGGCCAGCATGTCGGGAATCCGGCAGACCAGGATCAGGAACATGGTCAGGAGATAGAGCCCCATGGTCAGCGCCACCGTGAGGACCGCGCTCAGCCACAGCGGCAGACCGAACCACAGAAACAGGCTGGCAAAGAGGAAGGAGGAGACGGTGGCCAGGCTGCAGGCCGACATGTCGAAGCCGTCGGGGGCCATGGTGAGGGTGGCGCCCACGGCGAAGATGGTGGTGATGGACATGGAGCGCAGGATGTTGACGGCGTTGGCGGCAGAGAAGAAGCTGCCGCCCCGCAGCAGGGCGAATACCGCCGCGGCCGCCGCCAGGGCGATCACCGCCGCCCAGTCCGTCCAGAAGCCGGCGTTTTTCGGTCTGATCCGTATCTGCTTCAAGGCTGCGCCTCCCTTTCCCGCTCCCGGGCCGGCGGGAAGGGTCCCGTCCCGCCCACGGCGTAGTACATGATCTCTTCTTCCGATGTATGGGCCGCCGCCAGCTCCGCGGCGACGGTCCCGCCGTAGAGGACGTAGATCCGGTCCGCGGCCCGGAGCAGCTCCCCGGGCTCGGCGGAGGCGTACAGTACGCCGCACCCGGCTTCCGCCAGAGCGGCGATGACCTCCAGCAGCTCCGCCTTTGCCCCCACGTCCACCCCCTTCATGGGCTCGTCCAGGAGGTAGAGCCGGCAGCCGGCGGAGAGCCACTTGCCCAGCACTGCCTTCTGCTGGTTGCCGCCGGAGAGCAGCTCCATCCGCTGCTCCGGCGAGGGGGCCCTGATGCCCAGCCTCCTGATCTGGGTCCGGGCGTTTGCGTCCAGTTTTCGGCGGGAGAGGAGGGAGAGGCGGCTCCACTTTTTCAGACTGGCGATCCCCAGGTGAAAGGCCACGCTCTCCCCGGGAAAGAGGCCCTCCTTCCGCCGCTCCTCCGGCACCAGCCCCATGCCCAGGGCCGCCCCCTCCGCGGGGCTCCGGGGATTCACCGGCCGGCCCTCCAGCAGGATCTCCCCGGCGGCGCGGGGCAGGATGCCGAAGAGGGCCTTGCACAGCTCGCTCTTCCCCGCCCCCACCAGGCCCGCAAGGCCCACGATCTCGCCGGGGCCCACCGTGAGGGAGACGTCCCGGACGCTGCCGTCCCGGCTGGAGAGGCCCCGCGCCGACAGCAGCGCCCCGCCCGCCGGAACAGAACGCCGCCGGTGGACGTCCGCCGCCGCCGTGCCCAGCATGTGGGTCACCAGCTCGTCGGCGGTGGTCCGGGGCGTAATGGCTATGTTGGCGGCCAGTTTCCCGTTCCGCAGCACCGTGCAGCTGCCGCAGATCTCCAGGATCTCCGGCAGGCGGTGGGAGATGAATACGATGGCGAGCCGCCGCTCCCGGACCAGATCCCGGCAGAGGGCAAAGAGGGTCTCTGTCTCCGCGGCGCTCAGGGGGGCGGTGGGCTCATCCAGCAGGAGGATGCGGCACCGGCTGCGGAGGGCCCTGGCGATGAGCACCATCTGCTTCTGGGCCAGGGTCAGGCGGCTGACCGGCGCACGCACGTCAAAGTCCATATGCAGGCGCTGCTTCAGTTCCTCCGCCTGCCTGTATACGGACCGCCAGTTGACCCACAGGCCTCCGGGTTTTCCCAGGTCGTCCAGCAGCATGTTTTCCGCCGCTGACAGGGCGGGGGCCAGGGCCTGATCCACCTCCTGGCAGACCAGGTGGATGCCCGCCAGCTGGGCCGCCGCCGGAGTGCGCAGCTCCACCGTCCTGCCGTCCAGCCGCACCTCTCCCCGGTAGCCGGGGTTGGTACCGGCCAGCACCTTCATAAGCGTGGATTTGCCCGCGCCGTTGGCGCCCGCCAGGGCGTGGATCTCCCCTGCCGACAGCCGGAAGTCCACGTGGTCCAGGGCTCTGACGCCGGGAAAGGCCACGGAGATGTCCCGGGCCTCCAGCAGACATGATTCCATGAAATTCTCCTTATCCCGTCAGTCCCCCAGCAGCTCCGCCATCCAGTCGGCGGTGGGCATCCAGGAGCGGTCGGTGTAGGATGCCCCCGCCACCGTGTCCAGGTTGGTGACGTTGACGCCGCCGCCGGAGACCATGTCCTGGGTCACCACCGTGGTGGGCAGCTCCAGCCAGCTGGCGGTCTCCCCGGTCATGGGGTCCACGATGGCGTCGTAGTCCCCCGCCAGCTCCAGGGCCAGCACCCGCATGCCGAACTCCCCGTTGTAGTTCCAGTTGGTGGTGGCGCAGGCCTTCCAGGGGGAGTCCTCCCGGGCCATTTTCTCAATATCCGCGTTGCAGATGTCCACGCTGACCATGGGGATGTCGTAGCCCCCCTGGGTCAGGGCGGTGTAGACGCCGCTGGCGTACAGGTCGTAGCAGCACCAGATGGCGTCGATCTCCCCCGGCTGGTACTTGGCCAGGGCGGCGGCGGTGATGTCCGCCATGGAGGCCTCGGCGTTGCTGAAGTCCGAGGGGCCGATGGTCTCCACCGTGCGGATCAGCCCCGCCTCCTCATAGGCGGCGTACCCCACCTGCCGGCGGTCGAAGGGGGAGAGGAAGTTGGGGCCCACCCAGACCTTCAGGATGTTCACCGGCTCCCCCGCCGCGGACTTCTCCGGGTACAGCTCCTCGCACACATACTCCAGCAGCAGCTCGGCGAACTGGGCGTCCTGCTGGAAGAACTGGGTCACGCCCTCCAGGGTCTGGGTCTGGCCGGCGCTGTCCTTGAACTGGGTGTCGAAGGTGGCGATCTTCAGCTCCGGATACCGCTCCAGCAGATCCTTGAGAAAGGTGTAGGCGTAGTTCTGCCCGCCGTGGCTGAGCAGCAGGCCGTCATAGCCGGCGGCGGCGCACTGCTCCACGGTGTCCTGCCACTGGGCGTCGGAGCCGCCGCAGAAGAAGGCGTCGTAGGTCATGCCCAGGCTCTCCGCCGTCTCCTGGGCGGACTGGTTCCACATCTGGAAGATGTCCGAGGGGGCCATCTGCATGATGTAGGCCACCTTTTTCCCCGCCACCGGGGAGTCCACGGTATCGGAAGCGGAATCGGGCCGGGCCGTGCCGCCGCAGCCCGCCAGGGAGAGGACGCAGAGCAGCGCGCAGAATCCGGCGATCCATCGTTTCATAGACAATATTCCTTCCTTTTGTTCAGTTTGCATCCATGTCCTCTCGCATACAGAGGACGCCGCGCCTGACAGCGGCGCGGCATGCGGGGGAAAGACCGGAGCAGTCCCCCTGATTTAATTTCTACCAGCCCTTCTCTATAGTCAAGATGTTTTTTCCGCCTGTATAGTCGTAGGACATCCGGTCCATGCTCTTTTTGACCATGAAGATCCCCAGACCGCCGATGGCCCGCTCCTCCGCAGGCAGGGACGTGTCCGGCTCCGGCTGGGCGGTGGGGTCGTAGGGGCTTCCATCGTCCAGAAAGCGGACGACGGCCCGGTTTTCCATCGCCTCACAGTCCACCCGGACGGTGGAGGCGCCGCTGTACCGGGCGATGTTGGAGAAGATCTCGTCCGCCGCCATATTCACCTGGGCGATCACCTTCATGGGCGCGCCCGCCTCCTCCAGCACCTGCTCCAGGAACGCGCACACCTGGGGGATGCTCTCCAGCTGCGGCGGGGGCTGGATGCTCCGGCGGGCGGCGGCCTCCTTTCGCTGGAGAAACAGCATGGTGATGTCGTCAAACTGGGGCGCCGCGCCCACAAAGCGGTCGATGTCCGCCTTGACCTGGCGGAGGAGGGCCTCCGGCCCCAGGGTGTGATTGCGGTTCAGCGCCGCCAGCATGCGGTCGGTGCCGTAGAGGGTGTTGGCCCCGTCCGTGGCCTCGGCCACGCCGTCGGTGTAGAGAAAGAGCGTGTCGCCCACGCCGATCTCCAGCTCGTATTCCCGGTACCGGGCGTTTTCCATGCCCGCCAGCACGAAACCGTGCTGGTCCCGGAACAGTGCAAACTGGCCGTCTGCTCTCCGGATGGCCGGGTACTCGTGGCCCGCGTTGGCGGCGGTGAGATGGCCGGTGGAGATCTCGTATACGCCCAGCCAGGCCGTGACAAACATCTCCGCCTCGTTGTTCTCGCACAGCTGGTCATTGACCTTCTCCAGAGCTTCCCTGGGGGACGCGCCCATCTGTACGGCATTTTTCAGGAGGGTTTTGGCAATCACCATGAACAGCGCCGCCGGCACGCCCTTGCCGGACACGTCGGCGATCACGATGGCCAGGTGGTCGTCGTCCACCAGGAAAAAGTCGTAGAAGTCGCCGCCCACCTCCTTGGCGGGCGTCATGCTGGCATAGATATCAAATTCCCTGCGCTCCGGAAAGGCGGGAAAGATCCGGGGCAGCATGTCCGCCTGAATCTGAGTGGCCACGTTCAGTTCGGTCTCGATGCGCTGCCGGGCAGAGGAATCCGCAGCCTGCTTCTCCAGCAGACTGCGGGTGCGCTTGGCCACGGTGATGCACACGAAGGACATGCCCGCCAGGATCGCGGAGCGGGGCAGGAGGAAGAACAGCACCGCCTCCCGGAACACCTCCGGGGTGATGACCGCATCCTCCATGCGCAGGGCGTTGGTCAGGTTGGGGTCCCCCTCCCCCACAAAGAGGCTGGCAATACCGGCAATGTACAGGCAGACCACCGAGGCGGCCAGGGCGCTGGCCGTCAGCTTCCGGGAGTAGTAATGGCAGCTGAGAAGCACCGGGGCGACCCAGGCCAGCACCGTGTGCTTGGGGATGGCGGCGGACAGCACGGTGATGCCCAGGATGCAGCAGCCCATGATGAGATACTTGAACCACCCGCCCAGCCGGGACGCCCTGGACAGGAGGAGGGTGGGCAGCAGGAAGAAGAGAATGCACACAGGCATCCCCAGGTTCATGACGGCAGGCGGCACAATAAATACGCCCAGCAGGTTCAGAAGCCAGGCCAGCGCCGCGATCAGGGCCATCACCTGCAGGCAGCGGCAGGAGTACCGGTTCGCCTCCCGCTCGTTTTCCAGAAAAATGGGATTTTCAAGTGTTGTTTCCGTATGCATCGCCTCCCAGCGCTGTAAGGCGGGGCCGGACCCGGCCCCGCCGTCCTGTGTGCTCCTTTTGTCCGGGATCAGTCTTCAATGGTCAGGATGTCGCTGAAGCCCGTGACCTCAAATACCTCCATGATGGTCTCGTTCACGTGGCGGATGACCATGTTTCCCTGCTTGTTCATGATCTTCTGCGCGGCGAGCAGCACCCGCAGTCCGGCGGAGGAGAGATACTCCAGCCGGGAGAAGTCCAGCGCCAGCTCGGTCACGCCGGCCAGACCGCCCTTCACCTCCGCCTCCAGCTGGGGAGCGGTGGTGGTGTCCAGGCGCCCCTCCAGGGCCAGGGTCAGCTTCGCGCCTTCGCTCGTTTTGACAATATTCATAACAATTCCTCCCTTTCCGTGGTTCCTTGTCCACTCCTGCTCAGAACAGGATGGTCACTGTATTCACGCCGCCGTCGCAAGTCCAGCGGCTGTCGCGGGTCTTGGCCAGGGCCAGCTTGACGCTCAGGATGTCCCCCTGGGTCAGGGGATCAAAGGCCGCCCCCTCCCAGCGGATCACCGCCTCGCACTGGCTGCCGTCCTCCCGGCAGGCCGCGTCGAAGGTCAGCTTCCAGCCGCCCTCCACCGGCAGGACCGGCAGGATCACCGATACGCACAGCTCCTCAAAGATCTGCTGGAATTTCAGGGCCTGATCGGCCCCCAGCAGGTGCTTGCGGGCAAAGGCGTCGATCTCCGACGCGGTGCCCAGGAAGTCGAAGGCCCGGGAGCGGATCTCCGTGTGGAAGGTCTTCAGCCGGTGGACAAAGGTCCGGCAGCGGTCGGTGGCGGGGCGCTCGAAGATCTGCTCCGGCGGTCCCTCCTCATAGATCACGCCCTGGTCCATGTAGAATACCCTGGTGGACACGTCCCGGGCGAACTTCATCTCGTGGGTGACGATGAGCATGGTCAGCCCCTGGCTGGCCAGGTTGCGGATGACCGAGAGCACCTCCCCCACCATGGTGGGATCCAGGGCGGAGGTGGGCTCGTCAAACAAAACGATGTCGGGGCCCATGGCCAGGGTCCGGGCGATGGCCACCCGCTGCTTCTGGCCGCCGGAGAGCTCATCGGGGTAGTTGAGGGCCTTCTCCGCCAGCCCCACGCTCTGCAGCAGCGCCATGCCCCGCCGGTAGGCGTCCTGCCGGCTGACGCCCAGCAGCTCCACCGGCGCCAGCATGATGTTCTCCATCACCGTCAGGTGGGGGAACAGATAAAAGGACTGGAACACCATGCCCATCCGCCGGCGGACGGCGCTCAGCTCCCGGGG
>CALWYI010000082.1 GCA_944385715.1 uncultured Oscillospiraceae bacterium
TGGCGGATCCACCAGGTGGCGTAGGTGGAGAACTTGTAGCCCTTGGTGTAGTCGAACTTCTCCACCGCCTTGATGAGGCCCAGGTTGCCCTCCTGGATCAGGTCCAGGAACAGCATGCCCCGGCCCACATACCGCTTGGCGATGGACACCACCAGCCGGAGGTTGGCCTCCGCCAGCTTCTGCTTGGACTTCTCGCCCTCCTTCACCAGGGCCTTGAGCTGGGCGAGCTCCTCGGGGGGCAGGTCGCTCTCCTCCGTCTCCGCCAGCTGCTCCTTGGCCAGGTTCCCGGCGCTCATCTTCTGGGCCAGTTCGATCTCCTCGTCGGGGGAGAGGAGGGGCACCTTGCCGATCTCCTTGAGGTACATGCGCACGGGGTCGTCGATGGAGAAGCTGTCCACCAGGGCGTTGGGATCTACCAGCTCCTCCTCCTCGATCTCGGCGATCTCGTCCATGGGGGGCTCCATGTCGTCGGGCAGCTCGGGGAGGATGTCCTCCTCGCTGCCGATCTCGATGGACAGCGCCTCCAGGGAGTCGTAGATCTTCTCCATCTGGTCGCTGTCCAGATCGATCTCATCCAGCACGTCCATCATCTCCGCGGAGTCCAGGCGGCCCCGCTTCTTGCCCCGGGCAAAGAGATCCATGATCTTCTCGTTTGCCATAAGGATGGATGCGGCGGGCAGGGTGGCCACCAGCTTGTCCGGCAGCCGCGCGTACTTCTTGTCGCCCTCGGCCTTCTTGGCCTCGGCGGTCTGGCCTGCGGCCACGCTCATCTCGTCCTTTTTCTTAGCCATTTTGCTTTCCTCCATAGCCCTTTTTCTCTTTGAATTTATCTTTGGCAGCCAGCAGGGGGTCCTCCTGGGACCCGCCGCGGCGCTTGCTCGCTGATTCATGAATGACCCGTATGTAGTCCGCCAGGGCCCGCTCCGCCGCCGCCGGGGATTCCGGCTTCTGCAGCACGGTGGTGAGGTGGCCCATCTCCTCCGGGGAGAAGCGGCTCTCCAGCATGGCGGGAGAGGGGGATCTGCCCTCTCCGGCGGCCTCCAGCAGCAGCCGGTAGGCCTCCCCCAGCAGGGGGGAGCTGAAGTCCTCCGGGGCCAGGTCCCGGCACTGCCGGGAAAGGGTCCCGTCCAGGAACAGCAGCCGGATGACTCCCTCCTCCGCCATGGCCGAGCGCATGTCGTCGTAGCGCAGGCCCCGGGCCCTGGGCTGGTGGAGGGCGGAGATGTTCTGATTCTCCTTCTGGAGGGACCGGCGGTCCTGGCTCCTCCGCTTGCCGTAGGCGCGCTTGACCTCCAGCAGCATGGCTTCCCGGGAGATCCCCGCCCGTTCCGCGGCCCGGCCGGCGTAGACCTCCCGCTCCACCGCGCTGGGCAGGGCGGCGATGAGCTGGCTGACCTCGCCGGCGAAGGCGATGCGCTGCTCGTCGTCCTTTAGGTCGTATTTGGCGGCCACGGCGTCCATGCGGAAGTCCATCTGGTTCTCGCTGCCGCTGAGTATGGCCTCGAAGGCCGCGGCGCCGTGGAATTTGATGAAGTCGTCCACGTCCTGCTTGACGTATTCCCCGTCCTGGAGCCGCCGGGGCAGCTGCAGGACCCGGACGTTGAACTCGCTGTTCTCCAGCAGGGCGATGGCCTTCTCCGTGGCGGCCTTGCCGGCGTTGTCATTGTCGTAGCAGAGGACCAGCTCCTTGGTGAACCGGGAGAGGATCCGGGTCTGCTCGGTGGTGAGGGCGGTGCCCATGGAGGCCACGGCGTTGTCAAAGCCCGCCTGGTGGAGGGTGATGACGTCGATGTTGCCCTCGCAGAGGATGATGTTGGGCCGCTTGGTCTTCTTGGCCAGGTTGATGCCGTAGAGGTTGCGCCGCTTGCTGTAGACGATGGTCTCCTGGGTGTTGACATACTTGGGCTCCGACTTGTCCAGCACCCGCCCGCCGAAGGCCACCACGTCCCCCCGCACGTCGATGACGGGGAACATGAGGCGGTTGCGGAACTTGTCGTAGAGCCGGCCCTGCTGGTTCTGGACCACCAGACCCGCCGCCAGCAGCTCCGCCTTGGTGTACCCCTTGGCCAGCATGGCGGTGAGGAGGCTGTCCCAGCTGTCCAGGGCGGCCCCCAGGCCGAAGTTCACGGCAGTCCTCCGGGTGATCTGCCGCCGGTCCAGATAGGCGGCCACCGCCGCCCCCTGGGGGGTGGAGAGGTTCTGGTAGAACCAGCGGGCGGCGTCCCGGTTCAGGGCCAGCACCCGCTGCCGCCGCCGGGCGGCCTCCCGGTCCGTGTCGTCCTCCGGCACCTCCATGTTGGCCCGCTTGGCCAGGAAGCGCACCGCGTCGGGGAAGGAAAGGTTCTCGATCTCCATGATGAAGCTGATGACGCCGCCGCCGTGCTTGCAGCCGAAGCAGTGGTAGATCTGCTTGTCCGGCGACACGGAGAAGGAGGGGGTCTTTTCATTGTGGAAGGGGCAGAGGCCGAAGTAGTTGCCGCCCTTCCGGGTGAGAGTCACGTAGGAGGAGACCACGTCCACGATATCGCTCCGGCTCACCAGCTCGTCCAGAAATGGCTGGGGAAACGCCATGGGGATCGTCCTCCTTCCGCCGCAAAAACTCACTATACCAGTATACGACGCGGAGGGCGGATTTCCTCCTTCCTCTGCCGCTTTTTTTCAAAAAAATTTTGAAGCGGCGGGAGAAAAGAGGGGAGAACGGTCGAAATCCTCCCGCGCCGCCGGAGACGGCGGAAAAAGGCGGAAGAATCCGCGGCGGGCGCCGGTGGTTTTCCGGGACATGCCGCGCCTGCGGGGCGGCCGCCGCCAAAACGGCGTTGCCTTTTGGGGCGGGATACTCTATAATAGCTTCCGGTGAGACGGTTTTTACTGATTTCAGAAAAAGGACGAACAGGAATGGAATATAACAAGAAGATCTGTGATATGGCGGTAGGAGACCAGGTGGAGGGCTACTATGTCCTCAAGACCGGTCAGATCCGCACCAGCAACAGCGGCCGGCCCTTCCTGGCGGCGGTGGTGTCGGACAGGACCGGCTCCATCGAGGCCAAGGCCTGGGACTACGCCGGGCCCATCTCCACCCCCGACGAGGGGCAGGTGCTGAAGATCCGGGGGACGGTGACGGAGTTTCGGGGGGCCCTGCAGCTGAACATGGAGCGGCTGCGGCGGGCGGAGTCCCGGGACCCGGTGGACATGGGCAGCCTGGTGGCCACGGCCCCCATCGACGGGGAGCGGGCCTGGGCGGAGGTGGAAAAGCTGGTGGACAGCATCGCCGACGGCGACTACCGGGCGGTGTGCCGGCGGATGCTGGAGGAGAAGGGGGAGGCCCTGCGGACCATCCCCGCGGCCAAGAGCGTCCACCACAGCTTCCTGGGGGGTCTCCTGATGCACACCTGGACCATGCTCCGCACGGCGGACTTTCTGGCGGGGCTCTATCCGGAGACCGTGGACCGCAGCCTCCTCCTGGCGGGGACCCTGCTCCACGACCTCTCCAAGGCGGAGGAGTTCTCCTTCTCCCCCCTGGGGCTGGTGACGGAGTACTCCCTGCGGGGGCAGCTCCTGGGCCACCTGGTCATGGGGGCCCAGGCGGCCGCCCGGGCGGCGGAGGAGCTGGGAGTACCGGAGGAGAAGTCCGTGCTGCTCCAGCACATGATCCTCTCCCACCACGGCCAGCCGGAGTTCGGCGCGGCGGTGGTGCCCATGTGCGCCGAGAGCGAGCTCCTGTCCCTCATCGACACCCTGGACAGCCGCATGGAGATCTACCGGGAGACCCTGGCGGAGACGCCGGAGGGTACCTTCAGCAAGCGGGTCTTTGCCCTGGAGAAGCGGATCTACCATCCCACGGAGGAGACGAGGTGACGGAGATCCTGGTCTGCGCCGCCCTGTGTCCGCCGGGGCAGGAGCACCAGGCGGCCTGGACGCTGCTGGCAGAGGTCCTGGAGCGGGAGCTGGGGATCGAAAATCTTCCGGAGACGGCGAAGGGGGAGGAGGGCAAGCCCTTCTTCCCGCAGCGGCCGGATATCTGCTTCAACCTCAGCCACAGCCACGGGGCGGCGGTCTGCGCCGTCCATGATAAAGCGATCGGCGTGGACATGGAGCGGCTGCGGACGCCCCCCAGGCACCTGGGCCGGGGCATGGAGCCGGAGGCGTTCTTCCGCCTGTGGACCGCCCGGGAGGCCACGGTGAAGCGCCGGGGCCAGGGCATCGCCGCCCTGATGCGGGGAGAGGCGCCGGACTCCCTGTGCCGCTGCCTTCCGGATCTGCTCCCCGGCTGGGTGGTGACAGTGTGCCCCTCGGAGGACGCGCCGGTGCGGGCGGTGCGGTGGGAGGACCTCGGCGGCGGAAAGCAGCCGCCGGAACAAGCAGAAAGAACGCCTGTCTGAGCCGATAGGGTTCAGACAGGCGTTTTATGCTGCTGGAGGGGGTTATTCCCCGTCCCGGAAGGAGCACAGGGCCGCGCCGATGGAGGTGGCGAAGGTGGCGTGCTCCGGGGTGATGAAGCGGATGCCGTGGAGCCGGGTAAAGAGGGCGAAGCACTCCTCCGCCTGGGGCAGATTGGACATGAAGCCGGTGAGGACCACGGTCTCGCAGCCGCAGGCCCGGCAGGCCATGACGGCGGTGGTGCCGATGGACTGGAGGACCATGTTCACAGCGCCGGCGGCGAAGTCGCCGGGGGTGGCGGCGTCGGAGATGTTGCCGAAGTTGGCGGCGGTGATGTCCAGGGGCAGGGAGGGGTGGCTGTTGCGGGTGATGTCGCCCACGGTGAGGTCGATGTGGTTGATGTCCCCCTCCTGGGCCAGCTTCACGATCTGGTCGTACTGCCGGGTGCCGCACAGCCGGGAGCAGAGCCCCGCCAGAGTGCCGCCGCCCACGCCGGAGCCGCACAGGTGGCGCACCTCCTTGCCCTTTTCCGCCCATATGAAGGCGGTGCCGGTGCCCATGCTGACCACCACGGCCTTCTCCTGGCCGCTGAGGGCCAGGCCCCCCACGCCCACGGCGGTGAACTCCTCCACCTTCTCCGTGGGGATGCCGTAGATGTCGCCCTCCACGTAGGAGGCCCCCACGCCGGTGAGGACGATCCGGGACACGTCCGCCAGGGCCAGACTGTTGGTGAACAGGAAGTTCCCCAGAGCGCCGTAGAGGGAGGTGATGGGGTCCTGGGCCTGGACCCGGTGCATGGCGATGGTGGAGCCGTCGCGGCGCAAACCCACGATTTTTGTGGTGGAACCCCCGATATCAATACCTAAAATCACAGACATGACTGTATTCCTCCATAGGGGAGAATTGCCGGCGGAGGGGCTGCCGGTCTTTTTATATTAGGGGAAACGGGAAGAATTGTCAATTCTATCGTTGCAAAAGCCGGGGAAAAGATATACTATAAAAAGGTCAGGGACAGGCTTCGGGCCTGTTCCGGCTATTAAGACGAAACAGAGGATAGGACAAATGGAGCGCAAAGAGAAGCTGAATCTGTCGATGCTGTTCGACTTCTACGAGATGACCATGGCCAACGGCTACTTCCGCCAGGGGATGCAGGAGCGCATCACCTATTTCGATGTTTTCTTTCGCCGGGTGCCCGACGGCGGCGGCTATGCCATCGCCGCCGGACTGGAGCAGCTGGTGGACTATATCCGGGAGCTCCACTTCGACGAGGAGGACATCGCCTATCTGCGGAGCAAGGGCCTGTTTGAGGAGGACTTCCTGGACTATCTGCGCGCCTTCCGCTTCACCGGCGACATCTGGGCGGTGCCGGAGGGAACGCCGGTGTTTCCCCACGAGCCCCTCATCACCGTCCGGGCCCCCGCGCCCCAGGCCCAGCTCATCGAGACCTACGCCCTCCTGTGCATCAACCACCAGAGCCTCATCGCCACCAAGGCCAGCCGCCTCATCCGGGCGGCCCAGGGCCGGGTGATTCTGGAGTTTGGCTCCCGCCGGGCCCAGGGGGTGGACGGAGCGGTGGTGGGCGCGAGAGCGGCCTATATCGGCGGTGTCCACGGCACCGCCTGCGCCCTCAGCGATCAGGTCTACGGCGTGCCCGCCGCGGGCACCATGGCCCACTCCTGGGTGCAGATGTTCCCCACCCAGTACGAGGCCTTCAAGGCCTACTGCGAGATCTACCCCCACAACGCCACCCTCCTGGTGGACACCTACAACACCCTCAAGAGCGGCGTGCCCGACGCCATCCGGGCCTTCAACGAGGTGCTGCGGCCCCGGGGGATCACCAAGTGCGGCATCCGCCTGGACTCCGGCGATATCGCCTACCTCACCAAGGAGGCCCGGAAGATGCTGGACGCCGCCGGCTGGGAGAGCTGCACCATCTCCGCCTCCAACGCGCTGGACGAGAACCTGATCCGGGATCTGCTGCTCCAGGGGGCCAAGGTGGACGCCTTCGGCGTGGGCGAGCGGCTCATCACCGCCCGCAGCGAGCCGGTGTTCGGCGGCGTGTACAAGCTGGTGGCGGTGGAGGACGAGGACGGCGCCATCGTGCCCAAGATCAAGATCAGCGAGAACGTCACCAAGATCACCACCCCCCACTACAAGAAGCTCTACCGCTTCTACGGCAACGACACCGGCAAGGCCATCGCCGACTACCTCACCGTCTACGACGAGACGGTGGACGACAGCAGGTCCCTGGTGATCTTCGATCCGGACGCCACCTGGAAGAAGAAGGAGGTCTACGACTTCACCGCCAGGGAGCTCCAGGTTCCTGTGTTCCGGGGCGGGGAGCTGGTCTACGACCTGCCCTCCCTGGAGGAGATCCGCGCCTACTGCGCCCAGCAGCTGGATACCCTCTGGGACGAGGTCAAGCGCTTCGACAACCCCCACAACTACTATGTGGACCTCTCCCAGAAGCTGTGGGATGTGAAATACAGCCTGCTGGAGAAGAACCACTGATCCGCGCACTGTCCCGGGAAAGGAGAAGAAATTGAAAAGTCCCATTGTGAAGGGTCCGGTGAAGGAGACCACAGAGCGGCGGATCTCCGCCACGCTGCGCCTGGCTCTGGTGCTGGTGCTGCTGGTGGTGAACGTGGCGGCGGTGGTGCTGCTGTCCTACTTCCTCCAGGCCCACTCCGCCATTGTGGTAACCATCCTCATTGAGGCGGCGGCCATCGCCGTGGCCATCAATATCCAGAGCAGCTCCTCCAGCGCCAGCTACAAGCTGGCATGGACGCTGCTGGTGGTGGCCGTGCCGGTGGCGGGGCTGATCCTCTATGTCCTCTGGGGGGGCAATATCCAGAGCAAGCGGCTGAACCTGCTGCTGGTGAAGCCACCGGAGAACCGGGGGGCGGAGACGCGGCAGAGCGAGGCCAACCTGGAGCGGCTGGGGGAGGTGCTGCCCAACTGGCGGCGTACCGCCGCCATGCTGGACCGGCGGCAGTTCCTGCTCTACCGGGAGACGGACGTCACCTATTTCCCCGGCGGGGACGCCTTCTTCGCCGACGCCCTGAGCCGCATGGCCCGGGCGGAGCGGTTCATCTTCCTGGAGTACTTCATCCTGGCGGAGGGCAAGCTGTGGGACCGGATCATGGAGGTGCTCACCGAGCGCTCCCGCCACGGCGTGGAGGTCAAGATCATCTTTGACGACTTCGGCAACATCACCCGCATGCGCCGGGAGACCATCGAGCGGATGCGCCAGGCGGGAATGGAGGTGGAGATCTTCAACCCGGTCCACCAGTATGTCAACCGCCTCTACTTCAACTACCGGGACCACCGGAAGATCCTCTGCATCGACGGCCAGTACGCCTATACCGGCGGCATCAACGTGGCCGACGAGTACGCCGGCTTCATCCGCCGGTTCGGGGAGTGGAAGGACAGCGGCGTGCTGCTGGACGGCCCCGGGGCCTGGGGCCTCACCGCCCGGTTCATCCACATGTGGGAGATGCTCTACGGCCATGTCCACAATGAGCACGACTACTACCACCCCCTGGAGTCCCGGCCTGGCGGCGGCTGGTGCCAGCCCTTTGCCGACGGTCCCATCAATAACCCCGACAACCCGGCGGAGGACGTGTTCCTCCAGTGTATCGCCAACGCCCACCACTATGTCTGGCTCACCACCCCCTACTTTGCGGTGGAGGACAGCGTGGTGCGGGCGCTGTGCCTGGCGGCGGACAGCGGCGTGGACGTGCGGCTGCTGCTGCCGGGGATTCCGGACCACAAGTATACGCAGATCGTGGCGGGCTCCTACTATGAGAAGCTCATCGCCCACGGCGTGAAGATCTACGAGTTCACCCCCGGCTTCCTCCACGCCAAGAGCTTTGTGGTGGACGGCGAGGCGGCCATGGTGGGAACCATCAACATGGATTACCGCAGCTTCCAGCTCCACTACGAGTGCGGCGTCATGCTCTACGGGGCCGCCGCCATCGCCGAGGTCCGCCGGGACATGGAGGGGATCATCGCCCGCAGCGCGCCGGTGGACATTGAGAAATGGAAAAAGCGCTCCTGGTTCCGAAAGGCCGCGGAGAAGGTGCTGCGGGTGTTTTCCATCTGGATGTAGGAATTTGTACCGTAAAATAGAAGGAGGACAAACATTTGAAAGGGTTGATCCATCTCTACTGCGGAGAGGGGAAGGGAAAGACCACCGCCGCCATGGG
>CALWYI010000083.1 GCA_944385715.1 uncultured Oscillospiraceae bacterium
CCTCCTCCGTATGATGACAGCACCTTTTTAGCCTGCTGTCCCGGATAGATTTGAATATCGCAGCAACTGCCCGCGAAGGATGTTCGGACGTACCATCTTTCGCGGGCAGTTTTCTTCGTTTTGACTGGAGTTGTGCACAGTAGCATAAGCTGTGATGATAGGTATACAAAAAGAAAGACACGACGCAGTCGTGTCTTTCTTTTTGGGCTTCGCCGCCGGACGGCTGGCGCCACCCTTCGGTGATGGAAATGCGCGGGGCAATTGCATTGCCTCTGCGCTGAGATGTTTGCCTTCGGCGAAAACATTCGTACGGCGCAAAAGCGCCGCCCCACTGTGTGAGGTCCCATGTCCTACCGGCATCTGTAATGTTCTTTCTGATGCGGCATCCAACTGCTATAATATGTTCCTTCTTTCTGCCATTTCCCGCTATTGAAATAACCGCGTACGGTGTGGTAAACTGTCATTAAGGTGCTGTGCCCTCGGTTTGGGCGCCAGGAGGTGGTTGTATGGATCTGGCCGGTATCGAAATGTTTCTCTCTATCGTCAGTACCAAGAGTATTTCCAAGACGGCGGACGATCTGTTCCTCTCTCAGTCCACGGTGAACGGCCTCACCTTTACCATTACCCTTACGGAATGTGACGACTGAAATGCAGAATACAGAAGAATGGAGTATGAAGACAGATGAAGATTGTTGTTTTGGACGGTTATACGGAGAATCCCGGCGACCTGAGCTGGGACGAGCTGGGCAAGCTGGGCGATCTGACGGTCTATGACCGCACCTGCTACGCGGAGGACCCCGTTATCGCCCAGCGCATCGGCGACGCCGAAGTTGTCATCACCAATAAGACCCCGATTTCCAAGGCGACCATTGACCAGTGCCCCAGCCTTAAGCTCATTGCGTTCCTGGCCACGGGCTACAATGTGGCCGACTATGCCTATGCCAAGGAGAAGGGCATTCTGGTGTGCAATGTGCCCACCTACGGCACCGCCTGCGTGGGCCAGTACGCCATTGCCCTGCTGCTGGAGGTGTGCCACCACATCGGCTACCACGATAAGACGGTCCACGAGGGCAAGTGGCAAAACCACATCGACTGGTGCTACTGGGACTACCCCCTGATCGAGCTGGACGGCAAGACCGCCGGCATCATCGGCTTTGGCCGCATCGGCCAGACCACCGGCCGAATCGCCAAGGCCCTGGGCATGAAGGTGCTGGCCTATGACCTGTACCCCAACGACTCCGGCAGGGCCATCGGGGAGTATGTGGACCTCAATACCCTGCTCGCTCAGTCCGATGTCATCTTCCTCCACTGCAATCTGACCCCGGAAAATGAAAAGATGATCAACAAGGCGAGCCTCGCCCGGATGAAGGACGGGGCCATCCTCATCAACAACTCTCGGGGCCAGCTCATTGACGAGCCGGATGTTGCCGACGCCCTGCAGTCGGGCAAGCTGGCCGCCGCCGGCCTGGATGTGGTGTACACCGAGCCCATCCGGGCGGACAACCCCCTGCTCACCGCTCCCAACTGCATCATCACGCCCCACATGTCCTGGGGGGCCAGGGAGGCCCGTCAGCGCATCATGGACATCACCGTGGACAATGTAAAGGCCTATATCTGCGGCAGCCCCATCAACGTGGTGAACCGGTAAGGCTATGAAAAAGTGTATCGTCATTTCTGACTCCTTCAAGGGGACCATCTCCAGCCTGGAGATCTGCCGCATGGCGAAGCAGTCCGTTCCCAAATTCTTTCCCCACTGCCAGGTCCTCACGGTCCCGGTGGCGGACGGCGGGGAGGGGACGGTGGATTGCTTTGTGGAAGCCATCGGCGTCCAGCCGGTTACGGCTGCGGTTACCGGCCCCTATGGGGAACCGGTACAGGCGGTCTATGGCCGCAGGGGCGAGCGTGCCATCATTGAGATGGCCGCCGCCGCCGGGCTTCCCATGGTGGGGGAGCGGAGAAATCCCGGCGAGACCACCACGTACGGCGTGGGGCAGCTCATTGCCCACGCCGTGGAGCAGGGGTGCCGGGAAATTCTCCTGGGCCTGGGGGGCAGCGCCACGAACGACGGAGGCTGCGGCTGCGCCGCGGCTCTGGGCGTCCGGTTTTACGACCGCCAAGGAAAGACCTTTGTTCCCACGGGGCTGACCCTGGAGCAGATCCACCGGATCGACTGCGCCCGGGCGCGGCAGCTTTTGCAGGGCGTCAGCATTACGGTGATGTGTGATGTGGACAATCCTCTCTGCGGCCCCAGAGGCGCGGCCCATGTCTTTGGGCCCCAGAAGGGGGCGGATGAAGCCATGGTGGAGCGCCTGGACCGGGGGCTGCACCATCTGGCCCAGGTGGCGGCGCGGGATCTGGGCGTATCGGTGGCCGAGCTTCCCGGTGCCGGCGCTGCCGGCGGTATGGGCGGAGGCTGTGTGGCCTTCCTGGGCGCCAGACTGAAATCCGGCATCGAATGTGTGCTGGATACGGTGGGGTTTGACGCCATGCTGGAGGGAACCGACCTGGTCATCACCGGCGAGGGCCGCATCGACAGCCAGAGCGTTCACGGCAAGGTGATATCGGGTATCGCCGGACGCACCAAGCCCCGGAACATCCCCCTCGTGGCCCTGGTGGGCGGTATCGGGGAGGATGCCGGAGAGGGCTATGACCTGGGAGTGACCGCCATGTTCAGCATTGACCGCCCGGCCCGGGACTTCCGGGAGTACGCGGATAAGAGCGCTGTCTATTATCAGCGGACCCTGGAGGATATCCTGCGGCTCCTGCGGGCTATGGGAACATGATCCCATACAGAGAACAGCAGCCACCTGTGTCCTGTACGGACGACCGGGCGCGGGAATGCCTGATCCTGCCCCAGAGGAACCGTGCAGGCAGCCAAAGACACGAAAACGCTCCCCAGCCCTTGCCGGTGCCTTTTCACCGGCGGGCTGGGGAGCGTTTTTTGACCATCATACGTCGTTTCCTTGGTCCCACATGGAAACTGTGTGGCCAAAGAGGGCCGGAGACGAAGTAGAGCGGAGCCGAAAAGCGGGCTCCGCACTTTCAGCAGACCCTGGGAGCAGCCGATCCGCCCGTATGGGCTGGGAGGGCCGTTCCCGTGTCCATATCTCCGGTATCCCACTGCGGCAATTTTCTGCGGATACGGCGCATGACAGCGCCGCAACGCGCCGCGCCGTCCGGTGTGCGGCAGAAAGCCGGGCGCGCGCTTTGGTGACAACATCACGGAAGGCGGGGCGGCGTCCTGCTATGATAGCACCATAAAACAACACCACGCACAAGGAGGATTTTACCATGTCCGCTCTGTCTATTACCAAGGATAACTTCCAGGAGGAAGTGATCAACAGCAAAAAGCCCGTTCTGCTGGACTTCTGGGCCAGCTGGTGCGGCCCCTGCCGCATGGTGGGCCCCATCGTGGATGAGATCGCCGGGGAGCGCAGCGATGTGAAGGTCTGCAAGGTCAACGTGGAGGAGCAGCGGGAGCTGGCCGCCGCCTTCAAGGTCATGAGCATTCCCACCCTGGTGGTCATGAAGGAGGGCAAAATTGTCAACCGGGCCATGGGGGCCCGTCCCAAGGATCAGATCCTGGCTCTGCTGGGCTGATGGGGTACACAAGAGAGACGCCCGGCGCATACCGCGCCGGGCGTCCTCTGTTCTCCTTCAACGGCGGAATCGCGCCGCCGGAGGAGAAATCCCTTTACAAGGCCGCCCTACCGCGCTATAATGGTTGCGAACGCAACGATTTAAGAGGGGAGGAGCGGCTGTGTACACCATCACCACCCGCATGAACAACCTGATCCGCTGTATGAACCAGTACCGGACAGGGCTGCTGGCGCCTCTGGACCTCAAGTCCTGCCACGCCAGCTACCTCCTGGAGATCTGTGGCTGCCCCGGGATCTCCCAGGAGCAGCTCTCCCGCCGGATCTATATCAACAAGAGCAACGTGGCCCGGCAGTTGGCCATCCTGGAGGAGAGCGGCTATGTCACCCGCCGCCCCGGGGAGGAGGACCGGCGGGTGATGCGGGTGTACCCCACGGAGAAGGCCCTGTCGGCCCTGCCCAGGATTCAGGAGATTATGGACAATTGGGAGGAGGCCGTAGCCGCGGGGCTGACGGCGGCGGAGCGGGAGAAGCTCTCCGCCCTGCTGGAGGAGATGACGCGCCGGGCTTCGGCGCTGCTGGAGGAGTGAGGGCATGGGTAAATTAAGCGGCTATATCCGCCCCTACGGGGGCTACATCCTGCTGACCATGGGTATCAAGCTCCTGGCGGCGGTGATGGAGCTGTTTGTGCCCTATCTGATGGAGATCATCCTGGACGACGTGGTCCCCGCCGGGGGCGGGAACCTGGTGTTTCTTTACGGCGGGCTGATGCTGCTGTGCGCCGGGGGGTGCCTGCTGCTCAACATTGTGGCCAACCGGATGTCCGCCGTCAGCTCCGGCAAGATCACCCTGGCCATCCGCCACGACCTCTTTGACCGGCTCAGCCGCCTCTCCGCCCGGCAGATGGACCGGCTCACCGTGTCCTCCGCCGAGTCCCGGCTCACCAGCGACACCTATAACATCAACCAGCTGCTGGCCCGGATCCAGCGCCTGGGCGTCCGTGCCCCCATTCTGCTGCTGGGCGGTATCGTCATGATGCTGGGCATGGACCCGGTGCTGGCCCTGGTGCTGGTTTTCATGCTGCCGGCCATCGCCCTCATCGTCTACTTTGTTACCAAGACCAGCGTGCCTCTCTATACCCAGGAGCAGGGAGTGCTGGACAAGGTGGTGCGGGTGCTCCAGGAGAACATCACCGGCATCCGGGTCATCAAGGCCCTCAGCAAAACGGAGTATGAGAAGGGCCGCTTCAACCGGGTGAACCAGGAGCTGACCGATGTGGATCAGCGGGCGGGCATCATCTCCGGCATCACCAACCCGGGCGCGTCCCTGATCCTGAACCTGGGTCTCACGGCGGTGGTGGTGGCGGGACCTACCGGGTCAACGCCGGCAGCTGCCAGAGCGGCGTCATCGTGGCCTTCCTGCAGTACTTTGTGATGATCCTCAACGCCATGCTGGGCGTTACCCGGGTCTTTGTCATCTGGTCCAAGGGCGAGGCCAGCGCCCGCCGGGTGGCGGACGTGCTGGCCACCCCGGCGGACCTGACGGTGCTGCCCGCCCGGAAAGAGGACAAGCCGGAGGAGACGGCCCCTGCGCCCCACGTGGAGTTCCGGGATGTGACCTTCTCCTACACCGGCCTGGGGGAGAACATCAGCCACCTGAGCATCCGCCTCATGCGGGGGGAGAGCCTGGGTATCCTGGGAGCCACCGGCTCCGGCAAGTCCACCATCCTCAACCTCCTCATGCGCTTTTACGACCCGGACCAGGGCCAGATCCTCATCGACGGCCGGGACGTGCGGACCATACCGCCGGAGGAGCTGCGGCCCAAGTTCGGCGTGGTGTTCCAGAACGACTTTGTGGCTGAGGGCACCATCGCCGACAACATCCGCTTTTTCCGGCCTCTTTCGGACGAGGCCCTGACCCGGGCGGCGGAGGACGCCCAGGCTTTGGAGTTCATTGAGAACAAGTCCGGGAAGATGAACGCGCCGGTGGCGGTCCGGGGCAACAACCTCTCCGGCGGCCAGAAGCAGCGGCTCCTCATCGCCCGGGCTCTGGCGGGGGCGCCGGAGATCCTGGTGCTGGACGACGCCTCCTCCGCCCTGGACTACCGCACCGACGCCCGGCTGCGCCGGGCCCTGCGGACCAACTACCGGGATGTGACCACCATCCTGGTGGCCCAGCGCATCAGCTCCATCCGCCACTGCGACCACATCCTGGTCCTATCCGACGGCCAGGTCATCGGCAGCGGCGCCCACCAGGAGCTGATGGAGACCTGCGAGGAGTACCGTATGATCGCCCGGACCCAGATGGGCGAGGGAAAGGAGGGAGCCTGATGGGCAGAAAGGAACAGACCGAGCCCCAGGAACAGGGACTGCGGACCCAGCCCGCGGGCAAGCAGTCCCGGGGGCGGATCCTGTACCGCCTGTGGAAATACATGGGCCGCAGCAGGCTCCTGCTGGTGCTGGCCCTGGTTTTGTCCTTCGGCAGCAGTCTTCTGGCCCTGTACGGGCCCAAGCTCTCTGGTCAGGCCATCAACGCCATCGACCTGGGGGCGGGGAAGGTGGATTTCCCGGTGGTGTGGCGGTGCGCGGCGCTGATGGCCGCCTGCTACATCTTCTCCAGCCTCTTTACCTTCCTTCTCAACGTGGTGATGGTCCGCCTGTCCCGGCGGGTGTCGCGGCAGATGCGCCATGACATCTTCGAAAATCTGGCGGCCCTGCCGGTGGGCCTCTTCGACCGCTACCAGACCGGCGACATCATCAGCGTGGTCACCTACGATGTGGACACGGTGAACCAGTCCCTCTCCGCGGACCTGCTGCAGATCCTCCAGAGCGTGGTGACGGTGGTGATGTCCTTTGTGATGATGCTGACCATCGCCCCGGAGCTGGTGATCATCTTCGCGGTGACGGTGCCGGCCACGGTGGTGTTCACCAAGTGGCTGGCGGGGAAGGTGCGGCCTATGTTCCGCCGCCGCAGCGCCCGGCTGGGCGCCCTCAACGGCTTCGTGGAGGAGATGCTCTCCGGCCAGAAGACCACCCGGGCCTACGGCCGGGAGGCGGCGGTGCTGGAGAAGTTTGACGAGAAGAACAAGGTGGCGGTGGACGCCTACACCGTGGCGGAGGCCTACGGCACCATCACCGGCCCCTCGGTGAACTTCATCAACAACGTGTCTTTGACCCTGGTGTGCGTCTTCGGCTCCCTGCTGTTTCTCCAGGGGAAGGTGCGGCTGGGGGACCTCTCCAGCTTTGTGCAGTACTCCCGGAAGTTCTCCGGCCCCATCAACGAGGTGGCCAACATCATCTCCGAGCTCCAGAGCGCCTTCGCCGCGGCGGAGCGGGTGCTGTCCCTCATCGATGCCCAGCCCGAGGCGCCGGACGCCCCCGACGCCAGAGAGCTGGGGGAGGTGAAGGGGGACGTGGAGATCCGGAACGTGGACTTCTCCTACCTGCCCGGCCTGCCCATTATCCACGACTTCAGCCTCCACGCCCAGCCCGGCTCCCTCACCGCCATCGTGGGGCCCACCGGCGCGGGGAAGACCACCATCATCAACCTCCTCATGCGCTTTTACGACGTGGACGGCGGGGCCATCTATGTGGACGGCCAGGACATCCGCACCATCAAGCGGGCCTCCCTCCGCCGGGCCTATACCATGGTCCTCCAGGACACCTGGCTTTTCCACGGCACCATCTTTGAGAACATCGCCTACGGCAAGCCCGGGGCCACCATGGAGGATGTGGTGAAGGCCGCCAAGGCCGCCCGGATTCACTCCTATATTTCCCGGCTGCCGGAGGGGTACAACACCATCCTCTCCGACAACGGCACCAGCATCTCCAAGGGGCAGAAGCAGCTCCTCACCATCGCCCGGGCCATGCTCCTGGATGCCCATATGCTGATCCTGGACGAGGCCACCTCCAACGTGGACACCCGGACGGAGCAGGAGATCCAGGCGGCCATGCGGGAGCTCATGAAGGGCAAGACCTGCTTTGTCATCGCCCACCGGCTGAGCACCATACGCTCCGCAGACCACATCCTGGTCATGCGGGACGGCCGGGTGGTGGAGCAGGGCACCCACGACTCCCTGATGGCTCAGAACGGCTTCTACCGCCAGCTGTACCTGGCCCAGTTCGAGGCCGCGTAGCATTCGTCGCGGATAGCAAAGGCCCGGCGCGGGACCAACGGTCCCGCGCCGGGCTTTTCTGCTTATGGCACGCTGCCCTCCTCAGAGGGCGGTCCGCCGCCCGCAATGAGGAGAAGCTTCTCCTCCCGGCTCAGCTGCTTGAGCTGCCACTCCCGCCGCCGGGCCTGGGCGGGGGTGGCATAGCTCTCCTGGTATACCAGCGCCACCGGCAGGTGGGAGCGGGTGTATTTGCCGCCTTTCCCCGCCTGGTGGGCCGCCAGCCGCCGGGGCAGATCATTGGTCCAGCCGGTGTACAACGAGCCGTCGCCGCAGCGGAGGATGTATACCCAGTTCATTCCCGGTCCAGGATGTCCGGCACCTGGCTCAGGGGGATGTTCTGCTCCCGGGCGATGCGGGCCATGTCGGCGTACTCCACCTTGGCCTTGGTGACGCCGTAGCCCATGCCCTCCTTCCGGCGGACGGGGCCGTAGGAGCTGTGCTCGGTGACGGAGGCCGGGGTCAGGGCGTAGCGGGCGCAGTCCGTCCGCCGGACCCCGAAGGTGGTGGTGTGGCGGAGGATCTCCCGGGCCAGCCGGTCCGCCTCCGCCGGACGGCAGAGACAGGTCAGCAGCACCCCGGGCCGGTTCTTCTTCATCTGGATGGGCTGGTAGGACACGTCCAGGGCCCCCGCCGCCAGCAGGGCCTCCATGGCGAAGCCCAGGGCCTCGCCGGTCATGTCGTCGATGTTGGCCTTCAGCTCCGTGACGGCGTCGTTGGGGCCCTCCGCCCCGCCGGACCCCGCCGCTCTGCCGTCCTCCTCCAGGAGGAAGGCCCGCACACAGTTGGCCCGGGGGAAGTCCCTGGAGCCGCAGCC
>CALWYI010000084.1 GCA_944385715.1 uncultured Oscillospiraceae bacterium
TTTCGCCGCCCGCAGGCGGCGAAAGAAAGTCAGGTCGTTTTTCCGGCGGCGTGTACGTCGGAAAAACACTTTGCGGCACGTAGCGTCGAAATGTCCGCTTTATGCGGACATGAGGCGCGATACCGTGCCGAAGCCCTTCCTCAAAAAAGTGGCTACGCCACTTTTTTGACACGCTGAAACACCCTGCCGCCTCTTGGCGGCAGGGTGTCCTGTGCTTTTCGGGAGTGAAAATGGCATCAGTGGCGGTGGGCTTTCCGCCAAGCGGCGGCCTCCTCCGCCAGGAAGCGGAACAGGGGGCGGAAGCGGGGCTGCGCTGCCACCATCCGCTCCGGATGCCATTGGACGGCATAGATGTTTCGGGCCTCATCCTCGATGGCTTCCACTACGCCGTCCTCCCCATAGGCGGTGATGGAGAAACCGGGGGCCAGGATGTCCACGGCCTGATGGTGATAGGTGTTGACCGTCAGCGGTTCGCTCCCCAGTAGACGATCCATCAGAGAGCCGGGAACCAATCGGGCTCCGTGGGTCCGGGGGGCGTCCTTATCCGAGGTGTGGACAAGGGAGCCGGGCCGCTGGGACGGCAGATCCTGGATAAGGGTGCCGCCAAAACACACGTTGATCACCTGAAGCCCCCGGCAGATGCCGAATACCGGCAGCCCCGCCTCCGCCGCCATGCGGACCAGGGCCAGATCCATGCGGTCTTTTTCTGCGTAGGTGTAGACAACCTGGGGAACCGGAGCCTGGCCGTAGAAGGAAGGAGTCACATCCTCCCCGCCGGGCACCAGAAGGCCGTCCAGCAGCGGCAAATACTCGGTTGCCCTGTCAGCGTCTCCATCCACGGGAATGACCAGAGGGGTGGCCCCGGCGGCGATGAGGGCCTGAAGGTAGGCGGTATTGACCATGTGTTTGTCGGGGGCGATCCGGGGGTCTTCAGCGGCCACCAGACCAATGACAGGCTTGCTCATTTTCCTGTACCTCTTTTTTACGCAGTATGTTGTCCGGCGCCTGTGGGGCTGCCGGGAAAACAGGAGAGGAGCAGCGCTCCTCTCCTGTGGGAAATCGGTGTGCTTTCTACGCTGAGGCGGCGGACCTCCTAGAAAACGGCTTTGATATTCTCGGCGATCTGAGGGGCGGTGAGGCCGTACTCCTTGAGGACGTCCTTGGCTTTGCCGGACTGACCGAACTGGTCCTGTACGCCGATCTTCTTGAACTGGCAGCAGATCTTGCCCATGAGGACGTCGGCCACGGCGTCGCCCAGGCCGCCGATGACGCTGTGCTCCTCCACGGTGACCACCCGGCTGCACTTCTGCGCGTAGTCCATGACGCACTGGGCGTCGATGGGCTTGATGGTGTGGACGTTGATGACGGCCACGCTCTTGCCCTCGGCCTCCAGAAGCTTGGCGGCCTCCAGGGCCTCGCTGACCATCAGGCCGGTGGCGAACACCGCCACGTCGTTTCCATCCCGCAGCACATTGGCCTTGCCGATCTCAAAGGGATAGTCCTCCTCAAAGACAGGGGAGGCCAGACGGGCCAGACGCAGGTATACGGGGCCCTGCATCTCGGCGGCGGCGAACACGGCCTTCCGGGTCTCGTTGGCGTCGGCGGGGCAGATGACGGTCATACCGGGAATGGCCCGCATGAGGGCCAGATCCTCGATGCACTGGTGGCTGCCGCCGTCCTCGCCCACGGACACGCCGGCGTGGGTCATGGCCAGCTTCACGTTGAGCTTGGGGTAGGCGATGGAGTTGCGGACCTGCTCGTAGGCCCGGCCCGCGCCGAACATGGCAAAGGTGGAGCAGAAGGGGATGAGGCCCATGGTGGACATGCCGGCGGCCATATCCACCATATTGGCCTCGGCGATACCGGCGTTGAAATGCCGTTCAGGATATGCGTTTTTGAAGGTCAGGGTCATGGTGGCGTGGGCCAGGTCGGCGTCCAGCACCACTACCTTGTCGTTGACGGCGCCCAGCTCAGCCAGGGCCTCGCCGTATGCGGCTCTCGTTGCTTTTTCACTCATAGTCTCAGCCCTCCAATTCCTTCAAAGCCTGCTGGCGCTGCTCCTCGTTGGGCGCCTTGCCGTGCCAGCCCATCTGGTTCTCCATGAAGCTGACGCCCTTGCCCTTGACGGTATGGGCCAGGATGGCCTTGGGCTTGCCGGGGGTGGTGGGCTCGTTCAGGGCGGCCACCACGGCCTCGATGTCGTTGCCGTCGGCCAGCTCGATGGTGTGGAAGCCGAAGGCCTTGAGCTTGGCGGCCAGATCCCCCAGGCTCATGACCTCGTCGTTGGAGCCGTCGATCTGCAGGCCGTTGTTGTCGATGACCACGGTCAGGTTGTCCAATTTATAGTGGTTGGCGGCCATGAAGGCCTCCCAGACCTGACCCTCCTGGCACTCGCCGTCCCCCAGGATGGTGTACACCTTGGTGTCCTTCCCCAGGTACTTGGCGCCCAGGGCCATGCCCGTGGCGATGGATACGCCCTGGCCCAGAGAGCCGGTGGAGGCGTCCACGCCGGGGGTCTTCTTCATGTCGGGGTGGCCCTGGAGAATGCTGTGGAGCTGGCGGAAGTTCTGGAACTCCGCCTTATCAAAGAAGCCCAGCTCCGCCAGGATGCCGTAGTAGCAGGGGGCGCAGTGGCCCTTGCTGAGGACGAAGCGGTCCCGGTCGGGGTCCTTGGGGTTCTTGGGATCAATGCGCATCTGGGTGCAGAAGATGGCGCTCATCAACTCCGTGGCGGACAGGGAACCGCCGGGGTGACCGCTGCCGGCATTGGCTGTCATATTGATGATATCGCGGCGAACTTCTGTGCAGAATTGCTTGAGTTCTGCTGTGTTCATGGTAATACCTCCCATCAGAATTTTGCCTGCCCCTAGCATACTGCACTTTTGCAGCAAAGTCAATCGGGCAACAGGATTTGACAGGAGTATTCTTGGGTTTTTTAAATTTTTGAAACGAAAAGCGCACAAATTGACAGCCCTTGCCCACCGTGCTATAATACAGGTGTTTTGCAGTCAGAGGGGACAGGAGGAACAAAGCATGATCAAAGCCGCAGTTTTTGATCTGGACGGTACGCTGCTGGACACCATTCCGGACATTGCGGGGGCGCTGAACCGGGCGCTTGCCGCCCAGGGACTGCCCACCCACACGGTGGAGGCATGCAAGACTTTCATCGGCGGCGGTATTCGGGAGGCGGTGCGCAAGGCTGTCCCGGCGGGGACCAGCGATGAGATGCAGGAGAAGGTCCTGGCCTGCTATAAGGACGACTACCGCGCCCGCTGCACGGAGGGGACCAGCTATTACCCCGGCGTCAGGGAGATGCTGTCGGAGCTCTCGGCGGCAGGCCTTCTGCTGGGCGTCCTCAGCAACAAGACGGAGGCCACAGCCCAGAAGATCGTCCACAGCTATTTTCCCGACGTTAAGTTTGCTTTTGTATTTGGCCGGGCGGAGGGGCGGCCCCTGAAGCCGGACCCCGGCGCCGCCGCGCCGGTGCTGGAGACCCTGGGCCTGCCTCCGGAGGAGATCGCCTACGCGGGGGACAGCGGCACCGACATTACCTTCGCTCTAGGGGTGGGGATGCTGCCCATCGGCGCCCCCTGGGGCTACCGCAGCCGCCGGGAGCTGGCGGACCGGGGGGCGCAGCTGCTGCCGGAGAGCCCCGCGGAGCTGGCCGCGCAGCTGCTGGCGCGGGCGCAGGGCTGACTTGCCGGCTGCCGCCAACGGGGCTCCCCCGGCTTTTGCAATAAGCCGCATGAAAATTCTGCCGTCTTACCGCCTTCTTCGCGCCTCCGGCGCGAGGGGGCGGGTTTTTTATTTTTCCCGGGCTGCCGACAGGGGGGGTTATCAGCCTTCCAGGCTGGCAGGGAGATTCCGCGCTCCGGCGCGGGTTACTTTGCCCTCGGCGGCAAAGTAACCAAAACGCCGCCGGGGACACCCCGGACCCCGTTTTTGCCCAATCGGTCTGGATGGGATTTGTCGGTGCACAGCCACTGAATCAGTAAATCCTCCGGGCATCTGATCTGCGGCGGGTATCTTATCTGGCTTCGGCTGACGCCCTGTTAAAGGGAAAGGCGAATCTATTTTCTGTGACGGACTCCCTGCGCCGATGGGATGCACTTTGGCTCCCGTCCGCGAAACAAGAAATAATTCCCAGCCCGAGGGCCGTCAGGCGAAGTTTGGCAACCGCCGCACTGATCACGAGGGGCCAGCGGCCTTGCAGTATTTCAGTGGCTGCCCGGTATCACCTCTGATACCAACCGATTGGGCAAAAAACGGGGGTCCAGGGTCTCCCTGGCGCTTTTTGGTGACTTTTGTGCGTACAAAAGTCACCCGGGGTTTGGGGCCGGGTAGGCCCCATCGATAAGCACCGGGGCCCGGGGGCGGAGCCCCCGTCGGTAGACCCCGGGGCTGGCTTCGGAAGCGGCCGGCGAGGGGCCACCCCTTCTCCGGCGGCCCAAAAACAAAAGCCCACCCGCCGCCGATACCGGCAGCGGGTGGGTTTGCTTTACATGGGATCAGCCCAGACGGACCTCGGCGGCCTCCTCAGGGAGGAAGTAGCCGGCCATGTCGTACTTGTTGTAGCCGCTGTAGTCGCTGAGGGCACGGCCCTCCAGGAAGTAGCTGCGGATGAACCGCTTACCGTCCACACAGGTCCAGTTCTCCTGGTCCCAGCTGAGATAGCCGTCCTCGTCGGTGCGCTTCTCGCTGAAGATCAGATCCACCTGGCGGTTGTGGTTGGCCACCAGATCCACCAGCTGATCGGTGGTGAGATCCAGTTCCGTCTTGTTGACGGTGTCGATGACTTTCATCTTCTCTGCCTCCTTAGCCGATGTAACCGGCGGCCTTCAGGAGCTCCACGGCCTTGGGATAGTTGGCGTCGCTCATCATCACCAGGGGGCCGGTGCAGCCCATGCCGGTCTCGGCATAGATGCCGGCCTTCCACAGCACCTTGGCAGCGTCCTCCAGGTCCATGACCTCGATGCCGGGGATGCTGGCGGTGCAGGGCTCGGCGGGGGGCGCCTTGACCTCCTCCTCGTCGGCGGCAGCGCCCTTGGCGGCGGCCTTGCGGTCCGCCAGGATCTTGCTCAGACCCGCCTTCTCAGCGGCGGCAAACTCCTTCTCGGCGATCTCGAACACCTTGCCCTTCACCAGCTGGCCGGCGAACTCCAGGGCGTTGGCCACCAGGGGAGCGCCGGAGGCCCGGGACACGATCAGCACCAGCTTGTCGTAGCCGGGGCCGATGCCGGGGCCGTAGCCGTAGCCGGTGGCCTCAAAGCTGCCGCCGGTGGTGTAGGCGGAGAGCATCTTCACCAGGACGTTGCCGGTGAGGCTGTCGCAGATGAGAACGTCGGGGGTGCCCTTCAGCACGTCGTTGCCCCGGAGCACCGCGCCGCCGTCGGCACGGGCGGAGGTGGCCCAGGTAAACTCGTAGCCGTTCTCCTTCAGGGTGTTGAGGGCCATCTCGGTCTGGCGGGCGCCGTCCACGTTCAGGATGCCCACAGTGGGGTTCTCCACGCCGCAGGCCTTGGCGGTGATGATGCCGTAGACCGCGTTCTTGATCATGCCCTCGATGCGGTCGGCACTGGAGGTGCCGGTGGAGGTGGCGATGAACATCTCCTTGCCGTAGGCGGGGGTGACCACACGGCCCACGGTGGAAACGCCGATGGGGAAGGGGAAGTGCATGGTGACGGCGCCGTCCACCTCGTGGGACTCCACCATCTGCTCCATCTTCTTGTGGCCCTCGTCCTCGTCGGCCACATGGACGGTGGTGACGCCCTCGGCCTCCAGGGTGCCGATGTAGTACACATCCACGCCCCGGGCGGCGGCCATGCGGGCGGCCTTCATGGCGTTCTCCTCGCCGTGCTCACTGCCCATGCCGGTGATGGCGATCTTCGGCCGGGGGCCGAAGGAGCCGGTCTCCAGGCCTTCCGCCATCTCCAGGAAGGCCTTGGCAATGGTTTTTTCCAAATTACTCATGTCGGGCCTCCCGCTTACTCAGCCTGGGCCATCAGCGTGGCGGCGAAGTCACGCATGGCCTTGGCGATCATGCCCTTGACCTCCTCCTCGCTGACGCCGGCCTGGGTCTCCTCAGCGCCGGTGTTGGCCTGGATGACAAAGGAGACGCCGTCAAAAAGGTTGGTCATGCGGCCCAGGAACAGGGAGCCCTTGCCGATGATCATGACGCGATTGAGCTTGCCGGCCATGATGTCCTCACGGGCGAAGCCGATGTAGGGCACGCCGGAGGGGATGTGGCCCTGGGTGGGCGCCCAGCCGGTGAGGCCGTGCTTGACGGGGAAGGAGGCGAGGTCCGCCTTCTGCAGTTCGCCCCGCTTGACCGCCAGGGCGGCGATCATCTTGTAGTTGGCCAGAGGCACATCGCCGGCGCCGGCGGGCTTGGTGATGTCGGGGTTCTGCATCTCGGGGGAGTACTTGTCGATGTCGGTGATCTTCAGGCCGTGCTTGTCCAGGGGGTTGGTGACCAGGCTGGAGATAACGGCCTGGGGGGCGGAGCCGGTGCCCACGGTGTGGCGGCCCAGCATATCCAGGTTGATCTCGGGGCTCACGCCGTCGTCCTGGGTGACCACCACGGCAAAGCCGCCGATCATGTCCTCCATGATGGGCAGGCCCTTCTTCACGTGGTCCTTGCCGTTCATGCCCAGCTTGGCGGTGCAGCCGCCGGCGGTGACGACGACGGTCTTATAGGCGCCGGAAGCGACCAGGGCGGCGGCCTCGATCATGGCGTGGGCGGGGGCGGCGCAGAAGCCCCGGGCATCGGAACCGGTGGCGTTGGGCAGACCGGCGATCTCAGCGGCGCTCTTGGCGAAGTTGCCGCCGCCCCGCTGGTTCATGTCGCCGCAGGCCTCCTCGGCGCAGTCCACCACGTACTCCACGTCCTCCTTGGCGATGCCGGCGTTCTTCACGGCGGAGAGGAGGGCCATAACGGAGCTGGCCTTGCTCACCAGGTTCTCGTGCATCACGTGGGCGGAGAGGTTCACGTCGATGTCGTGGGCCCGGTTGACGCAGCCCACCAGCTCGCCGTTGTGGTACAGGCCCTCGGAGTGCTCCTCGTCCACCAGGCGCTGGATCTCGGCGGCCTCGGTCTGCTCGGCGGGGATGCGGGCCATGATGGACTCGTCCATAATGGGGTTGGCGGCGAGAGCCGCCTTGTGGGCCTCCACGAAGCCCTTCTCCAGCTTGACAAGGCCGAACACGTCGCAGGCCTGCATCAGCAGCAGGAACTCCTCCTGGGGCATGATCTGGCCGAAGTGGCCGTAGCGGTCATTGACGTCGCAGACCTTGTCGCACCAGGGCTGGGGCACAGCGGCCAGCTCATCGGGGGTCTTGTTGCCGATGTACACCTGGTTGGGCCAGTAGCTGAGGGCCTGGTCGAAGGTGCGGATGTGCTTGGGCAGCTCCTTGAGGTACTCGCCGTCGGGGTTTACGATCCGCTCAGTGGTCTGGGTGGTTCCGTTGTGCAGAACCATGTCGGGGGTGTGCACCAGAATGTATCCGGCGCCTTTGATGACACTTTTCATGTTGTCCACAGCCTTTCTTCTCTTGTTTTTCCGGGGACCGCCGGAAAGTGCGGTCCATCAATCGCTATAAATCGATGCAGCAGCTTCCCTGCTGCGGGGAGGGGAGGGGTGGGGTGCTTCCTCACCATATGGCGTGGCCCGCGGGCGGCAATTGCTCCTGCAGCCATTTATAGTGACAGAAAGACGGAAGGGCGGCGGCTGTAGCCGCCGCCCAATAGGCATGTCTTGCTCCCTTAGTACTTGCAGTACTGTTCGCGGATGCTGGTCATCTCGTTGATGATATCATCAACATCCAGCACCATCTCCATCATGCTGACTTGCTCCTCATAGACGGCTTCATCGAACTCTGCCTTCACTTCGGGCTCGCACACATGGTAAACCTTGAGTCCCAACGAGACTCCTGTCAACGGACCGGCATAAGTGGGATCGCCATTGGTCACCGTCTCGGCGGCCAGGCCGGAAGCCTCACCCTCAGCGGCGCCCAGCAGAACAACAATGTTCTCGGGGCCATACTGCTCGGCGAGTTCCTTAACCCGCTTCTGATTTTCCAGATCCATTGCACCAGCGGCGGTTCAGACGAAGCACTCCGTTGAGGAAAACACGACCTCAGCGCCGGCGGATTCCGCGCAGGCTTCGATAGCCATGCCGGGAATGCCATCGCGGTCACCAATGATGATGACTTTCTTACCAGCCAAGATGCTCATGTCTCTTTCCTCCTTTGCAATAGATTTTTATAGAAACCTTTCGGGTTCTACCAGGGATGGGTGTACGATTACACGTACTTCTTGATCATGGCCTCCACGTTCTCGGGGGTAGCGTCCTCCTTGACGCAGGAGTCGATCAT
>CALWYI010000085.1 GCA_944385715.1 uncultured Oscillospiraceae bacterium
AAGCCCATCTCGTGGGTGACCACCACCATGGTCATGCCCTCGTCAGCCAGTTGCTTCATGACCTCCAGCACCTCGCCCACCATCTCGGGGTCCAGGGCGGAGGTGGGCTCGTCAAAGAGCATCACCTTGGGCTTCATGGCCAGGGCCCGGACGATGGCGATACGCTGCTTCTGACCGCCGGAGAGCTGGTTGGGGTAGGCGTCGGCCTTCTCCTCCAGGCCCACCCGGCGCAGGAGGGCCATGGCGGTTTCGTCGGCCTCCGCCTGGCTCATGAGCTTGGTCCGCACCGGGGCCAGGGTGATGTTCTTCTTCACCGTCATGTTGGGGAACAGGTTGAAGTGCTGGAACACCATGCCCATGCCCTGGCGGATCCTGTCGATGTCCGCCTTGGGATCGGTGATATCCTGGCCGTCGAAGGTGATGGTACCCGCAGTGGGGGTCTCCAGCAGGTTCAGGCACCGCAGGAAGGTGGACTTGCCGGAGCCGGAGGGCCCGATAATCACCACCACCTCCCCGGGGTGAATGTGCTCGGAAATATTGTCCAGCACCAGGTGGTCCCCGAAGGACTTGCTGAGGTTCTTAACGTCGATCACTTTCCCGCAGCCTCCTTTCCAGTTTGCCCAGCAGCCAGGTGAAGATCATCACCAGCAGCAGGTAGATGCAGGCCGCCCCCACCAGGGGGAACATCTGCTCGTAGTTGCGGGTGCCGATGGCCTGGGCGAAGTAGAGCAGCTCCTGACCGCTGATGACGCTGAGGAGGGAGGTGTCCTTGAGCAGGATAATGAACTCGTTGCCCAGAGAGGGCAGAATGGCCTTGATGGCCTGGGGGATCACCACAAAGCGCATGGTGTCCAGGTAGCCCAGGCCCAGGGACCGCCCCGCCTCCATCTGGCCGCCATCCACCGCCATCAGGCCCCCCCGGATGATCTCGGACACGTAGGCCCCGGAGTTGATGCCCAGGCCGAAGATGCCCACCAGGGTGTACTGCCGGCTCTTGAAGACCACGAAAGCCCAGATCAGCAGCTGGAGCATCATGGGGGTGCCGCGGATGATGGTGACATACACCTTGAGGGCCGCGTTGACCAGGCCCAGGACCGGGTTCCGGGGCCGGCCGGGGCGCTGCTGGTCGTGGGCGGTGCGGACCACCGCCACAATCACACTCAGGATCACGCCCATCAGCAGGGCCAGGGCCGTGGCCAGCAGGGTAGTACCCACCCCGTCCAGATATTGCAGCCACCGGTCCTCCAGCACAAAGGCCTGGTAGAATTTTACATAGAACTCCTGCCACCAGGCCAGGCCCTCGCCGGATATCATCAGGGCCTTCCAGGTCTCATAGGCTTGCAGCGCCGTCATGTCCTCTCCCCTCTCTGTCTCTGTTATCTCTGTTCATGGCGAAAAAAGGGCGGCCGGGGCCGCCCTTTTTTCGCCGGATGTCCGCCGGGCTTACTCGGCGGTGATGTACTTGTCGATGATGCTCTGAACGGTGCCGTCCTCAATAAGCTCGTTAAGGGCGCCGTTGATGGCGTCCAGCAGAGCGGTGTTGCCCTTGGCCACGCCGATGGCGTAATCCTCAACGGCGTACTCGGTCTCCAGGATGGTCAGGCCGGGGTTCTCGGCAACGAACACCTCGGCAGGACCCTTGTCGATGACCACGCAGTCCACCTGGTCGCCCAGCAGAGCCTGGACGGCGGTGATGCCGTTGTCAAAGGCGGCCACATGGTCGTCGCCGTAGTCGTCGGTGCAGAACTGCCAGCCGGTGGTGCCGTTCTGCACGCCGATGAGCTGCTCGCCCAGGTTGTCCAGGGTCACGTCGGAACCCTCTTTGACGATGACCACCTGGATGCCGGTGGCGTAGGTCTCGGAGAAGTCCATGACCGCCAGGCGGTCCTCGTTGATGGTGATGCCCGCCATGGCCATGTCGCTCATGCCGGACTGGGCGGCCTCCAGGGCAGCGGTGAACTCCATGTCGTCAATCTGGAGCTCCAGGCCCAGCTTTTCGGCAATGGCCTCGGCGATCTCCACGTCGATGCCCTCGAAGCCGCCGTCGTCGCTGGTCATCTCATAGGGGGGGAAGGCGGCATTGGTGCTCATGATGAGCTTGCCCTCCTCCACGGTGGTGAAGGCGGCGTCGCCGGCGTCGGCGTCATCGGCGGCGTCATTGGCGGTGTTGTTCGCGGTATTGTTCGCGGTGTTGTCTGCCGTATTGTCGGCAGTGTTGTTTCCGGTCCCGCCGCAGGCGGCCAGGCTCAGCACCAGGGCCAGGGCCAGGACCAGAGTCATCAGTTTCTTCATGTCAGTCATCCTTTCAAACTATTGGGACTAAACTTATGTATGGGGATTCATCCAATCTGATCTCCAATGTGTCCGCACCGCTGGTGCGGCACGTTAGGGAGCATAGCACGTCGCCCCGGTTTTGTCAATAGAATTCCAGAAAATGTGAATAAATATTTATTTTCTGCCGAAAAACCGGCATTTTGGCCGGAGGCGATGCAGCTTTCTCCTCTCCCGTTTGGGCAGTTTTACCCCCGCCGTGCCAGGGTCCTGCGGGCCGGTTGCGTTTGGGGGGAAATGTACTATACTGAATACAGAAAACTTTGGATACAGGAGGCAGACTATGAAGGTACTACTGCTCAACGGCAGCCCCCACGAGAAGGGCTGCACCTATACCGCCCTCAGCGAGGTGGCCGCCGCCCTGGAGAAGGGCGGCGTGACGGCGGAGATTCTGTGGCTGGGGGCCTCTCCCGCCTCGGGCTGCCTGGGCTGCGGCGGCTGCCGCAAAACCGGGCTGTGCGTCCGGGGGGACGTGGTCAACGACATCATCGCCAAACTGGACGACTGCGACGGACTGGTGGTGGGCTCCCCGGTCCACTACGCCTCCGCCTCCGGCCAGATCACCGGGGTGCTGGACCGGCTATTCTTCGCCGCCGGCGGGAAGCTGCGGCTGAAGCCCGGCGCGGCGGTGGTCTCCGCCCGGCGGGGCGGCACCACGGCGGCCCTGGACCAGCTCCAGAAGTATTTCACCATCAACCAGATGCCGGTGGTGTCCTCCCGGTACTGGAACATGGTCCACGGCAACACCCCCGACGAGGTCCGGCAGGACGAGGAGGGCCTGTCTGTCATGCGGACCCTGGGCTGCAACATGGCCTGGCTCCTCAGGTGCATCGCCGCCGGCAGGGCGGCGGGAATCGAGCCTCCCGCCGGGGAGCCGCCGGTGAAGACCAACTTCATCCGCTGAGCCCCTGCGGGGGGCTTGTCAGAGGATGGTTCCTCTGAATGTCTCTTTTTTGTTTTCGCCTTGCACTGCGTCCGAAACCAGCCGCTTCTGGCTTTGACTTCCGGGGCTCCCCGCCCCGGACCCGGGTAACTTTTTGTACGCACAAAAAGTCACCAAAAAGGCGCCGGGGAAACCCCGGCCCCCGATTTGGCCCAATCGGACACGATCAGGGGTGATACCCGGTTGCCACTGAAATACCGCTTTGCCTCCGGCTCCCTCGTAACCAGTGCGGCGGGTGTCCCACTTCGGCTGTCGCCCCTCGGGCTGGCAGGCACTTCTTGTTGCGCAGAACATCAGATGAATCTACCCCTTTAACAGGCCGTCAGGCGAAGTCGGAAAAGAAACCCGCCGCAGATCAGATGCCAAAGAATCTGGTTCAGTGGCAGGGCAGTATCAAAACTGATGGCGTCCGATTGGGCAAATAAAGGGGTCCGGGGTGTCCCCGGCGCTTTTTTGGTGACTTTTTGTGCGTACAAAAAGTCACCCGGGTCCGGGGCGGGGAGCCCCGGGAGCCAAAGTCCGAAGCGGCTGGCTTCGGATACCCCCGGGGTTTGGGGGCGCATAGCCCCCAACAGCAAGCACCGGGGTCCGGGGCTGGGTAAGCCCCGGCAATGAGGACCCGGGTCCGGGGGCAAGGTGAATGCCGCCGCAGGCGGCGGAGAGGGCGGCCTGGGCCGCGCAGTCCCCGGAAAACCGGAAAATAAAGATTTTTCAACCCGCACCGGGGAAAAGGTCTTTCCTTTTCCCCGGCTTCTTGCTATACTGAAAAGAGTTGATCCGGTCTGCGAGAGGAGGGAGCGCCGTGGAGACAAGGGAATACGCCGTCCCCGTCACCTATGTGAAGTGCGCCTTCTGCACCGCCAAAAACCACTGCGCCGCCTGCTCCGCGGAGCTGACCGGGGACCTGCGGGCCAGGAGCGGCGTGGCGGACGCCGCCGTAGATCTGCTGGCGCATACGGTCCGCGTCAGGAGCGGCCTTGCACAGACGGACATCGAGGATCTTCTGGAGGGCATGGGCCTCATGGCCGACTGATCCCTCCCATACCATAGAAAAGGAGCGCATTGCCATGAGCCATATCGACACCATCTGCGTCCAGGGGGGCTACCATCCCGGCAACGGGGAGCCCCGCCAGGTGCCCATTATCCAGTCCACCACCTTCAAGTACGACACCAGCGAGGACATGGGCAAGCTCTTCGACCTGGAGGCCGAGGGCTACTTCTACAGCCGCCTCCAGAACCCCACCTGCGACCACGCCGCCGCCAAGATCTGCGAGATGGAGGGCGGCGCCGCCGCCATGCTCACCTCCTCCGGCCAGGCTGCCAACTTCTACGCCGTGTTCAACATTGCCACCTGCGGGGACCACGTGGTGGCCTCCAGCAGCATCTACGGCGGCACCTACAACCTCTTTGCCGTCACCATGAAGAAGATGGGGGTGGCCTTCACCTTCGTGGCCCCCGACTGCACCGACGAGGAGCTGGAGGCCGCCTTCCGGCCCAACACCAAGGCGGTGTTCGGCGAGACCATCGCCAATCCCGCCCTCACGGTGCTGGACATCGAGAAGTTCGCCGCCGCCGCCCACCGCCACGGGGTGCCCCTCATCGTGGACAACACCTTCGCCACCCCGGTGCTCTGCCGGCCCTTTGAGTGGGGCGCCGACATCGTCACCCACTCCACCACCAAGTATATGGACGGCCACGCCAGCGCCATCGGCGGCTGCATCGTGGACAGCGGCAATTTCGACTGGATGGCCCACGCGGAGAAGTTCCCGGGCCTCTGCACCCCCGACGACAGCTACCACGGCATCACCTACGCCGAGCGTTTCGGCAAGGGGGCCTACATCACCAAGGCCACCGCCCAGCTCATGCGGGACTTTGGCTCCACCCCCTCCCCCCAGAGCGCCTTCCTGCTGAATCTGGGCCTGGAGAGCCTCCACGTGCGCATGCAGCGCCACTGCGAGAACGCCCAGGCGGTGGCGGAGCACCTGCAAAGCCACGAGAAGATCGCATGGGTCCGCTACAGCGGCCTTCCCGGCGATCCCTACCACGCCCAGGCGGTGAAGTACCTGCCCCACGGCTCCTGCGGCGTGGTGAGCTTCGGCGTGAAGGGGGGCCGCGCTGCGGCGGAGACCTTCATGAAGCACCTGAAGCTGGGGGCCATCGCCACCCACGTGGCCGACGCCCGGACCTGCTGCCTCCACCCCGCCAGCTCCACCCACCGCCAGATGAACGACCAGGAGCTCATCGCCGCCGGCGTGTCGGCGGACCTGGTGCGCCTGAGCGTGGGCCTGGAGAGCAAGGAGGACCTGATCGCCGACATCGACCAGGCCCTGGCCGCCCTGTAAGCGCCCCTACCAACACCAAGGAGGAACCCTTCCATGCCCATCCGCATCCCCAACGAGCTGCCCGCCACCCGGGTGCTGACGGAGGAGAACATCTTTGTCATGACGGAGACCCGGGCCATGACCCAGGACATCCGCCCCCTGAAGCTCCTCCTCCTCAACCTGATGCCCACCAAGATCGCCACGGAGACCCAGCTCAGCCGGCTTCTCTCCAACACGCCCCTCCAGGTGGAGCTGGAGCTGATCTGCCCTGCGGGCCACGTGCCGAAAAACACCCCCCAGGAGCACATGCTGGCCTTCTATCAGCACTTCGCCGACGTGAAGGACCGGAACTTCGACGGCATGGTCATCACCGGCGCGCCGGTGGAGCACCTGCCCTTCGAGGAGGTGGAGTACTGGACGGAGCTCTGCGAGATCATGGAGTGGAGCAAGTCCCACGTCCACAGCACCTTCCACATCTGCTGGGGGGCCCAGGCGGGGCTGTACTACCACTACGGCATCCGGAAGTATCCCCTGGCGGAGAAGCTTTTCGGGGTGTTCCCCCACGTGGTGGAGCGCAAGAGCAACATGCTCTTCCGGGGCAGCGACGACGTGTTCATGGTGCCCCACTCCCGGCACACCACCATCCGCCGGGAGGACGTGGAGAAGGTGAAGGAGCTGAAGATCCTGGCCTCCTCCCCGGAGGCGGGGATCTACGCCCTGGCCACCGAGGGGGGCCGGCAGATCTTCATCACCGGCCACAGCGAGTATGACGCTTTGACCCTGGAGCAGGAGTTCCTCCGGGACAAGAACAAGGGCCTGCCCATCGCCGTGCCCAAGAACTACTACCCCGACGACGACTACACCAGGCCGCCCCGGGTCACCTGGCGCTCCTGCGCCAACCTCCTCTACAGCAACTGGCTCAACTACTTCGTCTACCAGACCACACCCTACGACCTGGATCAGCTCAAATCCCTGGATCACCAGTGACGGGATCTTTTGAAAGGAGACGCCATGAAGAAGCTTTCCGATTTCAGCCGCATTCCCTTCGGCATCACCCCCACGCCCCTGTACAAGCTGGAGAACATCAGCCGGGAATTCGGCAAGAACATTTACATCAAGCGGGACGATATGATCGGCGTGGCCCTGGGTGGCAACAAGGTCCGCAAGCTGGAGTACCTGCTGGCGGACGCCAGGGACAAGGGGGCGGACGTGGTCCTCACTGCCGGCGGGCCCCAGTCCAACCACGCCATGCTCACCGCCGCCTGCGCGTCCCGCATCGGCATGAAGGCCATCCTGGTGCTGAAGAAGCGAGGGGAGCTGGCCGGCGGCAACCTGATCCTGGACGACATCTATAACGCCGAGGTCCGCTTTGTGGACACCGACAGCTACGACGACGTGTACGCCGAGATGGAGGCCATCATGGCCACCCTGCGGAAGGCGGGTCACACCCCCTATTTCATCCCCGTGGGGGGCAGCGTACCCCTGGGCTCCCTGGGCTATGTGGGCTGCACCGAGGAGATCGCCGCCCAGAGCAAGGCCCTGGGGGTGCGCTTCGACGCGGTGGTCAGCGCCACCGGCTCCGGCGGCACCTACGCCGGTCTCACCTATGGCACCAAGCTGAACCTGCCCGGCGCAAGGTCCGTGGGCATCGGCGTGTGCGACGACCCCTTCCCGGACATCGCCTTTGATCTGATGAACGGCCTCAAGGACCTGCTGGGATCCGATGTGCCGGTGGAGAAGGAGGACATCCACATCCGCTACCACATCGGGCCGGACTATGCCATCCCCAGCCCCGAGGGCTGCGCCGCAGTCCGCCGCCTGGCCCGCAGCGAGGGCATCCTGGTGGACCCGGTGTACACCGGCAAGGCCCTGGCCGGCTTCTTCCAGCTCCTGGAGGAGGGCTACTTCATGGGGGAGGAGAATATCCTCTTCGTCCATACCGGCGGCGCCGGTGCCCTCTTCGCCGTGGACCTGCTGCCGGAGGCGTAACCATAACATGAAAACCGCCGTCCCACCGGGAGTGCCCGGAGGGACGGCGGTTTTTTGCTTTACGGGGGCTACGCGCCCCCGCGCCTTGCTGCTTGTCGCCGGGGGCTCCGCCCCCGGACCCGGGTGCTTGTCGCCGGGGCTTACCCAGCCCCGGACCTCGGGTGCCTGCTATTGGGGCCTCCCCGGCCCCAAACCCCGGGTCACTTTTTCCTCGGCGAAAAAGTGACCAAAACGCCGCCGGGGACACCCCGGTCCCCGGTTTGCCTAATCGGACGCCATCAGTTTTGATACTGCCCTGCCACTGAACCAGATTCTTTGGCATCTGATCTGCGGCCAGTATCTTTTCCGACTTCGCCTGACGGCCTGTTAAAGGGGTAGATTCATCTCATGTTTTACGCAACAAGTAGTGCCTGTCAGCCCGAGGGCCGACAGGCGAAGTGCGTCACCCACCGCACCGATTACGAGGAGGCCGGCGGCCTTGCACTAGTTCAGTGGCTGCCCGGTATCAAGTCTGATAGTGACCGATTGGGCAAACAAAGGGGGTCCGGGGTCTCCCCGGCGCTTTTTTGGTGACTTTTTGTGCGTACAAAAAGTTACCCGGGTCCGGGCCGGGGAGG
>CALWYI010000086.1 GCA_944385715.1 uncultured Oscillospiraceae bacterium
CAGGGCCGGGTGGACATCATCACCGGCACCTTCGGCAAGGCCCTGGGCGGGGCCTCCGGCGGCTACACCGCCGCCCGCCAGGAGATCGTGGACCTGCTGCGCCAGCGCAGCCGCCCCTACCTGTTCTCCAACACCGTGGCCCCCGCCATCTGCGCCGCCACCCTCAAGACCCTGGAGCTGCTCACCGCCTCCACGGAGCTGCGGGACAAGGTCCACGAGAACGCCCGGTACTTCCGCGCCCAGATGGAGAAGCTGGGCTTCGAGCTGCTGCCCGGCGAGCACCCCATCGTCCCCGTCATGCTCTACGACGCCAAGATCGCCCACGAGTTCGCCGACCGGATGCTCCAGAAGGGCGTGTACGTGGTGGCCTTCTGCTACCCCGTGGTGCCCAAGGGCAAGGATCGCATCCGCACCCAGATCTCCGCCGGCCACACCAAGGAGGACCTGGACTTCGCTGTCCAGTGCTTCAAGGAGGTCAAGGCGGAGATGGGGCTGTAAGAGCCGCTCCTTCCGCGTCGCCAGTCCCCTATAAACCAGCCCCGGCGGGAAAATTTTCCGCCGGGGCTTTTTTGCGCTTTAGATATCGCCCCCTTGACAATATCGATTATCGATGTTATAGTGGACTCGGGGAAATATCGAATATCGATGTTTAAGGAGGTGACCGCCTTGCCCAGAGAGAAGTACCAGACCCTGACGGAGCAGATGTTTTACATCCTGCTGTGTCTGGAGGAGGAGCAGTGCGGCGTGGACATCATGGAGCGGGTGGCCGCCATGACGGGGGGCCGGGTGGCCATCGGCCCCGGCACCCTCTATAGCCTCCTGGAGAACTTCCAGCGGGAGGGCTTTATCCGGGAGACGAAAGTGGAAGGGCGGCGGCGCAGCTACCAGATCACCGTCCGGGGGCAGCTGCTGCTGCGGGAGGAGGCCCGGCGGCTGGAGGAACAGCTCAGCCACTATCGGAAGTACCGAAAGGAGGGGCAAGTATGATCGGGAAGAAAAAGCGGCGGCTGACGTGGTATCTCCCCTGGGACGGGGCCTATGTGGAGCGCCGCCTGGAGAAGATGGCCCGAAAGGGCTGGCAGCTGGAGAGCGCAGGCAATCCCTTCTGGACCTACCGGCGGGCAGAGCCTGCAAACCTCCACTACGCCATGACCTATTTCCCCGCCGCCTCCGTATTTGACAGCGGGCCCACCGGGGAGCAGATGACCTACGCCGACTACTGCGCCGCTGCGGGCTGGGAGCTGGTGTCAAATTACGGTCCCCTGCAGATCTTTGTCAACGACCGGCCGGACCCGGTGCCCATCGAGACCGACGAAAAGGAGAAGCTCGCCGCCATCCACGGCGCCATGAAGAAAATGCTCCTCCTGCCCTACGGCGCTCTGGCGGCGGTGTGGCTTGTGAACCTGCTGCTGCGGCTGAACCCACGGTCCTACTACTCCATACTCTCCACCTTCAGCAGCAACCAGCAGCTGCTCCTCCTGCTGGCTATCGCGCTGCTGGTCCTGCTGTCGTTGGGGATGGTGGGGGACTATCTGGTGTGGTATCTCCGCTCCCGGCGGGCGGTGGAGCGGGGCGGTACCTGCCTTCCCTCCCATACCCGGCCCCGGCTGATCTTTCAGGGGACCATTCTGGCCGTGGCCATGGCGGCGCTCCTGGTGCCGTTTGCATACGCATTCGGCGGGCGGGGACTGCTGTTTGCCCTGGCGATCCTGGGCTGTGTTTTACTCCTGTTGGCAGGGGTTTACGGCCTGCTGCGCCTGCTGAAATCCATGGACGGCTCCCGGAGCTTCAACCGTGTGGTTTACGTCGTCGGGGCGGTGGTATTAAGCATCCTCTACACAGCGGTGGTAGTAAAAGGGATCACTACCCTGCTGCCCAAGTCGGAGTCCCCCGCCCCGCCGGAGGTCTACACTGTGGAGACGGAGTGGGGCGGCATCCGCACCTATGATATCTACCGGGACGACATCCCCCTGACCTTGGAGGACCTGGGCTACACGGTGACGGAGGCGGACCACTGCTCCTACCAGCGGGGGGAGCAGGCCTCTCCGCTGGTGCGGTGGGTCCAGTACAGTCAGAGTGTCCACGGGGAGGACAGCGACCTGCCTGAGCTGGTGTATGATACGGCGGACATCCCCTGGGCGTGGCTGCGGGAGCTGTGCTGGGGGAGGCTGGCCCGATACTTTGATTTCGCAGAGACGGACCCGGGCCCCTGGGGCGCGGACCGGGCCATCATGGATGAGGGGGCCACCGGCTACCGGCGGTACCTGCTCCTCTATGGGGAGCGGATCGTGTTCCTGTTTCTGGAGGAGGTCCCCACGGCGGAGCAGAGGACGGTGATCGCCGCCGCCCTCCGGTCCTGACCGCCGCCTCGCGGCAGCGATAAGGCGTGAATCCCGACGGAAAGGAGCGAGCACCATGAAGGGAAGGAAAACGCATCGTCTGGAAACGTTTCTCCCCTGGGACACGGCGTCCACCATCCGGCACCTGGAGAAGATGGCCCGGAGGGGCTGGCGGCTGGAGCGGATCGGGGCCTACATCTGGACCTACCGGCAGGCGGAGCCGGCGGCGCTCCACTACGCCGTCACCTGCTTCCCCGACTCCCAGTTCCAAGGGGCCTTCGGCGAGCCTGCGGAGGACCAGGCCGCCTACTGCGACTACTGCGCCGCCGCCGGATGGGAGCTGGTGTGCTGCTATGGGCCCCAGCAGATTTTCGTCAGTGACCGGCCCCATCCGGTGCCCATTGAGACCGACGAGAGGGAGAAGCTCACCGCCATCCACCGCAGCGTAAAAAAGACGCTGCTGGTACCCCTGGCGGTGCTGCTGCCCCTGCTGCTGGTCCTGGGCTGGCCCGCCTGGGGCTTCTTCTCCTCCCTTTCCGGGGGCGACAGGGACCTCTCTCTGGCATGGACTGCATTGCCCTTCTTACTGGCGATCTGTTTTGCCTGTGTGGCGGCGGACTACCTGGTGTGGTATTTCCGCTCCCGGCGGTCTGTGGACCAGGGCGGGGCCTGCCTCCCCGCCGGAACCGGGGTCCGGCGGATCGTCCGGTGGCTGCCGGTGGCCGCCTGCGCCGGGTACTGGCTGCTGCTGCTGTGGAGCGCGGCGGCGGCGCTGGCCGGCGGGCCCTGAGCACGCCCCGGCGCTTTTCATCGGGGGCTCCGCCTCCGGAGGGCTGATTCGCCCATCGCCGGGTGGGCGGGAAATGCTGTCCCGCAAAAACTGCGTTTTGCACGTGGCTCCCGGGGCTCCCCAGCCCAGGCTGCCCTCTCTGCCGCCTGCGGCGGCATTCACCTTGCGCCCCGGACCCAGGTGCTTTTCATCGGGGGCTACACGCCCCCGGGCCCCGCGGTTACTTTGCCCTCGTCGGCAAAGTAACCAAAACGCCGCCGGGGACCCCCCGGTCCCCGCTTTGGCCCAATCGGTCTGGATAGGATTTGCTGCTGCGGTGCCACTGAACCAGATTCTTTGGCATCTGATCCGTGGCGGGTTTCTGTTCTGACTTCGGCCTCCGGCCCTGTTAAAGGGATAGAACAATCTGTTTTTCGCGCAACACGAAACACCTATCAGCCCGAGGGCCGTCAGGCGAAGTTCGGCAGAGCACCGCACCGATTACGAGGGGCCAGCGGCGAAAAGGTATTTCAGTGGCAACCAAACATCTCCCATGATCGTGTCCGATTGGACTAACAACGGGGGGCCGGGGTCTCCCCGGCGGTTTTTCCGCCCACTTTTGGGCGTCCAAAAGTGGGCCCGCCGGAGGCAACCCCGGGGTTCGGGGGCGGCGCCCCCGCTAAAAAAGAAAGGCCCGGAGGCGCAGCCCCCCCCTTTCGCAAAAAGACTTCCCTGCCCGAGGCCGGACAGGGAAGTCTTTGTATTTTCAGAGGTCACACCTCGATGGCGGTGGAGGGCTTTTTCTTGTAGGTGGCCAGGCTCACCGCCACCAACAGCACGCCGCACACCAGGGAACCGGGGATGGCGGCCCCCAGCCCCAGAGGCTGCCCCAGCACCTTCCAGATCACCGTGACGGTGAAGCCGCCGATCATGGCGGAGAGAACGCCGGCGTTGGTGACCTTCTTCCAGTACAGGGCCGCCAGGGCGGGCAGGCCCGCCGCCGCCGCGTAGAAGGTGAAGGACAGGGTCACCACCGTGTAGGCGCTGTGAATATACAGGGCGATGACCAGGGCCCCCAGGGCCAGCACCACCGAGGCGATGCGGGAGAAGAGGATCTCGTGCTTCTGGGACATGTTGGGGTTGAAGGTCTTGCCCAGGTCGTGGACCACGGTCTGCACCGACACCAGGAGGTAGCTGTCCGCCGTGGACATCATCACCGACAGAATGCCGGACAGGGCCAGGCCCGTAAGGCCGGGAGGCAGGATCTTGATGGCCAGGCCGGGGATCACTGCGTCGGCGGTGCCGAATTCCGCCACCACATCCGGCAGGATCTGCTGGGCGGCCAGACCCATTGTGAAGAGCAGGATGATGGTCAGGCCGTAGGCGAAGGTGCCCCAGAACATGCCCCGCTTGGCGGCCTTGGGGGTCTTGGCGGCAAAGGACCGCTGCCACATCTCCGCCCCCGCCATGGTGAACACCAGGTAGGTGACGATATCCCCCAGGATCTCGCCGTTGATATAGGGGGTGATGTACCGCTTGTCCAGGCCCTGCCAGAATTCTCCCAGGCCCCCCAGGTAGCTGATGCTGGAGGTGGGGATGAGAAGATAGACGAAGATGATGAGCATGAAGAACTGGACCACATCGGTGTACACCACGCCGAAGAGACCGGAGGCGGCGGTGTAGATGATGAAGATCAGAGTGGCAATGAAGGCGCCCATCTCATAGCTGATGCCCACCTGGCCCCCCAGGAGCTTGATGATGGTGGCGGTGGCGGTGACCTGGGCAGCCACGGTGCCCACCATGGCGAACACCACCATTACCGCAAGGACGCACTTGGCGGCCTTGCCGAAGCGGTAGGCGAAAAGTTCCGGAATGGACTCGATGCTGTACTTTTCGCCCACCCGCTGGATGCGGCCGGAGTAGCCGGCGAAGATGAACATGCCGATCAGGTAGGGCACCGCCGTGGCCACGGCCTTGAAGCCCTCCTGGTAGGCCACCGCCGCCCGGCCCATCATGGCGCTGCCGCCGATGATGGTGGCGCACACCGTGGCCATCAGCACCACCGGCCCCAGGGTCCGGCCGGCCACGTAGAAGTCGTCGGTGTTCTTGATCCGCTTGACGAACCACACGCCCACCAGCAGCATCCCCACCAGATACAGGCCGACGATCCCCAGATCCAACGCAGTAATCTCAGACATAGTACCCTTCCTTTCTCGTCCATGGTCAGAAAACCCCGCGCCCTGACCGCCGGAAAAAGCGCAGCCGCCTGCGGACAGTGCAGGCGGCAGAGGACAGCTTCCGCTGGAATGCGACAGCCGCCCGCGCAAGCGCGCGAGCGGCAAAGGCAGCGTTCACTGTAAAAAGATATCAACGAGCATCAAAGGCAGCGCTATGGCATCCCTCTTTTCTGATCCTCTCTGCACCTTTCTCCTTTGCCAGACAGATACTTCTGCGGCGCAAGGCCGCGGAGCCGCCGCCGCGCCGCAAAGGCACGGCAACTATTTAGCAAGCTAATTATACCAAAAAATGGGTGGCCCTGTCAAACAGAACCGCCCATTTTTGGCACATATCACAATCTTTGTATGGTATTCTCATGCACCCCGCCGATCTTTTCCCTGGGTTTTCACAGAATTCGACAGGGATCTCTACAGCTGTTACAGGCCGAAAGCCCCCAGGTTGAGGCCGCCGCTGGCGCCGTCCACCGCCTTGTTCATGGCCTCCTCCGCCTGGCGCAGGGCCTCGTTGACGGCGGAGAGGACCATGTCCTGGAGCATCTCCGCGTCCTCAGGGTTTAGGGCCTCCGGGGAGATGACCAGCTCCGTCAGCTCCTTTTTCCCGTTGCAGGAGGCCTTCACCGTGCCGCCGCCCACCGAGGCGGTGAACACGGTCTCCTCCACCTCCTTCTGGGCCTTCTCCAGGTCCTTCTGCATCTTCATGATCTTCTGCTGCATCTGGGCCTGCTGGCGCATCATGCCGCCGCCCATCATACCTCCTCTTGGGAATCCGCCTTTTGCCATGGCTGTACTCTCCTTTTTCTCTTGGTATTTCGGCTATTTCACTGTAAACGCGTCGTAGTTCTTTCCCTGCCGGATCAGCTCCTCCAGCTTGTCCTCCCGGGGCAGGGGATCGTTTTTTCCATTCAGAATGTAGCGCACCCGGACGGGGCGGCCCAGGTAGTCTCCGGTGACGGACCTGAGCACCTCCGTCACCGCCTCGCAGTCCAGGGACTCCAGGGTCAGGTCGTCGCCGCAGCGCACCGTCAGCAGGTCCCCCTCCAGGGTCCCCCGGGCGTCGTCCAGCATGAACTGGTACATGGGCATCACCTGGTCCTTGTAGCGCTCAATGAGCCTGTTCCAGATATCGCTGCCGCCGGAGGGGGCAGCCGCCGGGGCGGAGGCTGTCTGTACCGGGGCGGGCCGGGCCGCCGGAGCGGGCTCCGTATCCGCCGGAGGCGGCGCGTCGCCGTCGTCGGGGGGCGGGGCGTCCCGGTCGTCCAGGGGCGGGCGGCTGTCCCGGCTGTCGGAGACCGGCTCCTCCCAAGGGGGCGCGTCCCCGCCGATGGGGGCGGGGTCCTCCCAGGGGGGCGGGGCATCAACTGCCTTGGTCACCGGCGCTTCCCGGCGCGGCTCCGCCGGGGCGGAATTCTTTTCCGGGGAGCGGGCCGCGGAAGCGGTCTGCTGTCTGCCGGCGGGCTGGCCGGGGGCGGCGGCAAGGCCCCCCTCCTCCAGCCGGGTCACCCGGGCGGCCAGGGCGGTGAGATCGCCGCAGAGACTCTCGTCGCACAGCCGCATCAGGCACAGCTCTCCGTCGGTGCGCCGGTTGGCGCTGAGGGGCAGGGCCGCCAGGGTATCCTGGAGCCGGGCGGTGATGTGGAGCAGCCGGGCGGGGGTCACGCCGGCGCTGAGGCGGTCCATGGCCGCCGTGTCGTAGCCGCCGGAGAGGAGGGCCGCGCCGCCCTCCGGGGCGGTGGAGCGGATCAGCAGGTCCCTGGCCAGGGTGGAGAGCTCCCCCAGAAGGGCGCTCACGTCCTTGCCCCCCTGGTACAGTTTGTCCAGCAGCAGCAGGGCGGCCTGGGTGTCCCGGGAGAGAATGGATTCCATCATCTGGGCGGTCTGGAGATTCCCGGCCAGGCCCAGCACATCCAGCACATGTTCCGCATTGATCTCCCCGCCGCCGGAGCACTGGTCCAGGAGAGACAGTGCGTCCCGCAGTGCCCCGTCGCTGAGCCGGGCGAGAAGCTCCGCCGCATCCTCCGTCAGGGTCATGCCCTCCCGGGCGGCCACGTACCGCAGACGCTGGGCGATGTCCCCGGGCTGGATCCGCTTGAAGGCGAAGCGCTGGCACCGGGAGAGGATGGTGGCGGGCACCTTGTGGAGCTCCGTGGTGGCCAGAATAAAGATGAGGTGGGCCGGAGGCTCCTCCAGTATTTTCAGCAGGGCGTTGAAGGCCGCGGTACTGAGCATGTGGACCTCGTCCACGATATACACCCGGTAGCGGACGTTGGCGGGGGAGTAGATGGCCTCGTCCCGGAGGGCCCGGACGTGGTCCACGCCGTTGTTGGAGGCGGCGTCCAGCTCCAGCACGTCCAGCATGCTGCCGTTGTCGATGCCGAGGCAGGCGTCGCACTGGTTGCAGGGGTCGCCGTTGACCGGGTGGCGGCAGTTCACCGCCTTGGCCAGGATCTTGGCGCAGGTGGTCTTGCCGGTGCCCCGGGTGCCGGTGAAGAGGTAGGCGTGGCTCAGGCGGTCCTCCGCCACCTGGCGGCGCAGGGTCTCGGTGATATGGGACTGCCCCACCACGTCCGCAAAGGTCTTGGGACGCCACTTGCGGTACAGGGCCTGATACATGGAACCCGCCTCCTGTTCTGGACTGAAAATTGCTTTCCCCGCCGGGGCCGGAGGCCCCGCGGCAAAAAGAGACACCATGAAATACTCTCCGCAAGCATCCGCTCCGAACCGGCACCCTCGCGGCACATGTTGTCCCGCTTAATGCTGCTCGGTTCCCCGCCTGACATGGTTCACAGGCATCCATTGCGCGAGACCGGAGCCTCAACACGAATGCTTGCGGAGGGTATT
>CALWYI010000087.1 GCA_944385715.1 uncultured Oscillospiraceae bacterium
TCATGCGCTACCGCAACGGGGAGATCATGGCCCGGGACGAGGTCTCCCGGGGAATGCTGCCCAAGGTGGACTACGTGGCGGGGGTGCCGGACAGCGGCGTGCCCCACGCTATCGGCTTTGCCAACCGCAGCGGCAAGCCCTTCGCCCGCCCCTTTGTCAAGTACACCCCCACCTGGCCCCGGTCCTTCATGCCGGAGAACCAGGCGGTGCGCAACCAGGTGGCCAAGATGAAGCAGATCCCCGTTCCCGAGCTCATCGAGGGGAAGAAGCTCCTCTTTGTGGACGACTCCATCGTCCGGGGCACCCAGCTGCGGGAGACGGTGGAGTTCCTCTACGGCTGCGGGGCGGAGGAGGTCCATATGCGCTCCGCCTGCCCTCCCATCATGTACAGCTGCAAGTACCTCAACTTCTCCCGGGGCAACTCGGATATGGACCTGCTGGCCCGGCGCATCGTCCAGGAGCTGGAGGGAGACGGGGGCCAGGAGCACCTGGAGGAGTACGCCGACGGCACCACGGAGCGGGGCAAGTGCCTGCTCCGCACCATCTGCGAGAAGTTCGGCTTCACCTCCCTGGGCTACCAGTCCCTGGACGGCCTGCTGGAGGCCATCGGCATCGACCGCAGCAAAATCTGCACCTACTGCTGGACAGGAAAGGAGTAAGCCATGAGCACCAATCCCTCCTCCCACTCCGCCAGCTACGCCGCCGCCGGAGTGGACATCACCGCCGGCTACCAGGCGGTGGAGCTGATGAAATCCCACATCGCCCGGACCATGACCGCCGGGGTGGCCTCCGACATCGGGGGCTTTGGGGGGCTCTTTGCGCTGGACACCGCCGGCATGGAGCACCCGGTGCTGGTATCCGGCACCGACGGCGTGGGCACCAAGCTGCGCATCGCCCAGCTCATGGACAAGCACGACACCATCGGCATCGACTGCGTGGCCATGTGCGTCAACGACATCATCTGCTGCGGGGCAAAGCCCATCTTCTTCCTGGATTACATCGCCTGCGGCAAGAACTACCCGGAGAAGATCGCCTCCATCGTCGCCGGCGTGGCCGAGGGCTGCGTCCAGGCGGGCTGCGCCCTCATCGGCGGGGAGACCGCCGAGCACCCCGGCATGATGGCCGAGGACGACTACGATCTCGCGGGCTTCTCCGTGGGCGTGGTGGACAAGGCGAAGATCATCGACCGCAGCCGCATGGCGGCGGGAGACGCGGTGATCGCCCTGCCCTCCTCCGGCGTCCACTCCAACGGCTTCTCCCTGGTCCGCCGGGTGTTCAACGTGGAGCACGCAAACCTCCGCGTCCCGGTGGAGGCCCTGGGGGGCAGGAGCCTGGGGGAGACGCTCCTCACCCCCACCCGGATCTACGTCAAGCCCCTGCTGGCCCTGATGCAGGAGGTGGCCGTCCGGGGCGTGTCCCACATCACCGGCGGCGGCTTCTATGAGAACATCCCCCGCAGCATCCCCGACGGGCTCTGCGCGAAAATTGAGCGCGCCGCCGTCCGGGTGCCGCCCATCTTCGACCTTCTGGCCAAGACCGGCAATATCCCGGAGCGGGATATGTTCAACACCTTCAACATGGGCGTGGGCATGAGCGTCGTGGTGCCCCGGGACCAGGCGGACCGGGCCATTGCCATCCTGAAGGACCAGGGCGAGGACGCCTATCTCCTGGGCGAGATCGTGGAAGGTGAAGAAAAGGTGGTCCTATGCTGACCGCCCGGATCGCCGTGCTGGTCTCCGGCGGCGGCACCAACCTCCAGGCCCTCCTGGACGCCCGGGACCGGGGGGAGCTGCCCCACGGCTCCCTGGCCCTGGTCATCGCCGACAAGCCGGGCATCCGGGCCATCGGACGGGCCCGGGAGGGGGACGTGGCCAGCGCGGTCATCCCCCGGAGGGAGCTGGGCTTTGAGGAGAAGGTCCTCGCGGCCCTGCGCAACTATCAGATCGACATGGTGGTGCTGGCGGGATTCCTGGGGATCCTCTCCAAGGATTTTATTGAGGCGTTCCGCGGCCCCATCATCAATATCCACCCCTCCCTGATCCCCTCGTTCTGCGGGAAGGGGTTCTACGGCCTGAAGGTCCACCAGGCCGCCCTGGACTACGGCGTCAAGGTCACCGGCGCCACGGTCCACTATGTCAACGAGGTGCCCGACGGGGGAAAGATCATCCTCCAGCGGGCGGTGGAGATCCTCCCCGGCGACACGGCGGAGGTGCTGCAGCGCCGGGTGATGGAGCAGGCCGAGTGGAAGCTCCTGCCGGCGGCGGCGGAGATCGTGGCGGCGGAGGTGGTCCGCGCCGCCCGGGAATGACGAATACGAGGAGGAAGTTGTCCATGGATACCTACGCACTGCATGATCTGGGAAGCCTGCTTTCCGGCAACCCCTACCCTGGCCGGGGCATCGTGGTGGGCAAGAGCGCCGACGGCACCCACGCCGCCGTGGCCTACTTCATCATGGGCCGCAGCGAGAACAGCCGCAACCGGATCTTTGCCGCCACTGAGGACGGCATCCGCACCCAGGCCTTCGACCCCGCCAAGGTGAAGGACCCCAGCCTCATCATCTACCACCCCGTCCGGCGGCTGGAAAATCACCTGATCGTCACCAACGGCGACCAGACGGACACCGTCCGGGACGGCCTTCTCAGCGGGGAGAGCTTCTCCCAGGCCCTATCCCGCCGGTGCTTCGAGCCCGACGGTCCCAACTGGACCCCCCGCATCAGCGCCATGCTGACCTTTGCCGGCGGGGATTTCACCTATGAGATGAGCATTCTCAAGAGCGCCGACGCCGAGGGGACGGCCTGCAGCCGCTTCACCTTCAGCTATCCCGCCCTTTCCGGCGTGGGCCACTTCCTCCACACCTATGTCACCGACGGCAACCCCGTTATCCCCACCTTCCAGGGGGAGCCGGAGCGGGTGGCCATCGGCAACGACCCCGAGGCCTTTGCCAGCCAGGTGTGGGACAGCCTCAACGCCGACAACAAGGTATCCCTGTATATCAACTGGATCGACCTCGCCACCGGCGGGGAGTCCGTCCGCATCTTCAACAAGAATCAGTGAGGAGGGCAGCCATGGAACCCAACCGTACCGGCTACGTCTCCCCCCTCTCCACCCGCTACGCCAGCCGGGAGATGCAGTACCTCTTCTCCGAGGAGCACAAGTTCCGCACCTGGCGGAAGCTGTGGATCGCCCTGGCCAGGGCGGAGCGGCAGCTGGGCCTCCCCATCACCGCCGAGCAGATCGCGGAGCTGGAATCCCACGCTGACGATGTGAACTTCGCGGTGGCCCAGGAGCGGGAGAAGCAGGTCCGTCACGACGTCATGAGCCACGTCTACGCCTACGGCCGGCAGTGTCCCGATGCCGCGGGCATCATCCACCTGGGGGCCACCTCCTGCTACGTGGGGGACAACACCGACGTGCTGATCCTCCGGGACGCCTCCCAATTGGTGCTGAAGAAGGCGGCCCAGGTGCTGCGGAACCTCTCCGCCTTCGCTGCGAAGTACAAGGACCTCCCCTGCCTGGGCTATACCCACCTCCAGCCCGCCCAGCTCACCACCGTGGGCAAGCGGGCCACCCTCTGGATGAACGAGCTCATGATGGACATGGAGAACCTGGAGTACCAGCTCTCCGCCCTGGCCCTCCGGGGCGTCAAGGGCACCACCGGCACCCAGGCCAGCTTCATGGAGCTCTTCGGAAACGACGAGGGGAAGGTCAAGGAGCTGGAGGCCCTGGTGGCCAGGGAGATGGGCTTTGACAAGTGGGTCCCGGTCTGCGGCCAGACCTACTCCCGGAAGACCGACGCCTACTTCCTCTCGGTCCTCTCCGGCATTGCCCAGTCCGCCTGCAAGTTTGCCACGGACCTGCGCCTCCTCCAGTCCTTTGAGGAGATGGAGGAGCCCTTTGAGAAGCACCAGATCGGCTCCTCCGCCATGCCCTACAAGCGCAACCCCATGCGCTCCGAGCGCATCTGCGCCCTGAGCCGGTATGTGATCCAGGACGCGGTGAACCCCGCCATGACCGCCGCCACCCAGTGGTTCGAGCGGACCCTGGACGACAGCGCCAACAAGCGTCTGGCGGTGTCCGAGGCCTTCCTGGCGGTGGACGCCATTCTGGAGATCTATATCAACGTCACCGCGGGCCTGGTGGTCTACGAGCGGGTGGTCCGCCGCCGGGTGATGGAGAAGCTGCCCTTCATGGCCACGGAGAACGTGATGATGGAGGCGGTGAAGCGGGGCGGCGACCGCCAGGAGCTCCACGAGGCCCTCAGGACCCACTCCCACGCCGCCGCCGCCAAGGTGAAGCTGGAGGGCGGACAGAACGACCTCATCGACCGCATCGTGGCCGACCCCCTCTTCCCCCTGACGAGGGAGGAGATCGAGGCCCAGATGGACCCCGCCCTGTACGTGGGCCGGGCCCCCGGCCAGGTGACGGAATTCCTGGCCGGTCCCGTGGCGGAGCTTCTGGCCCGGTACCCCGACGAAGATATCCACGCGGAACTGAATGTCTGAGAAAGGAGCATGTGACGATGAACGAACTGGAACTGAAATACGGCTGCAATCCCAACCAGAAGCCCTCCCGAATTTTCATGAAGGACGGCAGCGACCTGCCCATCACCGTTTTGAACGGCAAGCCGGGCTACATCAACTTCCTGGACGCCTTCAACGCCTGGCAGCTGGTGAAGGAGCTCAAGGAGGCCCTGGGCCTGCCGGCGGCCACCTCCTTCAAGCACGTGAGCCCCACCTCCGCCGCCGTGGGCATCCCCCTGAGCCATGAGCTCAAGCGGGCCTGCTTCGTGGAGGATGTGGCGGGCCTGGATGAGAGCCCCCTGGCCTGCGCCTACGCCCGTGCCCGGGGCACGGACCGTCTGTGCTCCTTCGGCGACTGGGCCGCCCTCAGCGACGTGTGCGACGAGACCACCGCCCGCCTCATCCGGCACGAGGTGTCCGACGGCGTCATCGCCCCGGGCTACACCCCCGAGGCCCTGGCCATCCTCAAGGAGAAGCGCAAGGGCAACTACAACATTGTCCAGATCGACCCGGACTACGTCCCCGCCGAGCAGGAGACCAAGGACGTCTTCGGCATCACCTTCCAGCAGGGCCGCAACAACTTCAAGATCGGGCCCCACCTGCTGGAGAACATCGTCACCGCCAACAAGAACCTGCCGGAGACCGCCAAGCGGGATCTGATCGTGGCCCTCATCACCCTCAAGTACACCCAGTCCAACTCCGTGTGCTACGCGGTGGACGGCCAGGCCATCGGCGTGGGCGCCGGCCAGCAGAGCCGCATCCACTGCACCCGCCTGGCCGGCGGCAAGGCGGACACCTGGTTTTTGCGCCAGCACCCCAAGACGCTGAACCTGCCCTTCCTGCCCACCCTGGGCCGGCCCGAGCGGGACAACGTCATCGACAGCTACATCAACGGCAACGAGGAGGATGTCTGCGCCGACGGCTACTGGCAGAAGTACTTTACCACCCGTCCCGAGCCCCTGACCATCCGGGATCGCCGGATGTGGCTTGCCAGCTTCAACAACGTGGCCCTGGGCAGCGACGCCTTCTTCCCCTTCCCCGACAACATCGAGCGGGCGAGAAAGAGCGGCGCTCGGTACGTGGCGGAGCCCGGCGGCTCCATCCGGGACGACCTGGTCATCGCCAAGTGCGACGACTACGACATGGTCATGGCCTTCACCGGCATGCGGCTGTTCCACCACTAAGCACATCATAGCGCACCCCTGGCGGGGACGGCCTTTTTGCCGGCCGTCCCCGCCAGGGGCGAAACTGTCCATTGGGGACAGAGAGAATCGGGAAAAAGGAGATAAAAAACGATGAAGATCATGGTCATCGGCGGCGGCGGCCGGGAGCACGCCATTATCCGCAAGCTCCGGGAGGACCCCCGTGCGGAGGAAATCTACGCCCTGCCGGGCAACGGCGGCATTGCCAAGGACGCCGTCTGCGTCCCCATTGGGGCCAAGGACATATTTGGGATCGTGAATTTTGCCCGGGAGAACGCCGTGGACTTCGCGGTGGTGGCCCCTGACGACCCCCTGGCCCTGGGGGCGGTGAACGCCCTGAGGAGCGCGGGGGTCCCCTGCTTCGGTCCCACCCGGGACGCCGCCCGGATCGAGAGCAGCAAGGTGTTTGCCAAGGACCTGATGGCCCGCTACGGCATCCCCACCGCCGCCTGCCATGTGTTTGACGACATGCAGGAGGCCCTGCGCTATGTGGACCGCTGCCCCCTGCCGGTGGTGGTGAAGGCCGACGGCCTGGCCCTGGGCAAGGGCGTGGTCATCGCCGTCACCCGGGCGGAGGCGGTGCTGGCGGTGCGCTCCATGATGGAGGAGAAGGTGTTCGGAGACAGCGGCAAGCGGGTGGTGGTGGAGGAGTACCTCACCGGCCCGGAGGTGTCCGTCCTCTCCTTCACCGACGGGGAGACCATCGTCCCCATGGTGTCCTCCATGGACCACAAGCGGGCCTACGACGGGGACGAGGGCCCCAACACCGGCGGCATGGGCACCGTGGCCCCCAACCCCTACTACACCCCGGAGATGGCCCAGCGGTGCATGGAGGAGATCTTCCTGCCCACCATCCGGGCCATGAAGGCGGAGGGCTGCCCCTTTAAGGGCTGCCTCTACTTCGGCCTTATGCTCACCGAGGACGGTCCCAAGGTCATCGAGTACAACTGCCGCTTCGGCGACCCGGAGACCCAGGTGGTGCTGCCCCTCCTGGAGGGGAGCCTCCTGGAGATCATGATGGCCACCGCCCAGGGGCGGCTCCACGAGGTGCCGGTGAAGTTCCGGGAGGGCGCCGCCTGCTGCGTGGTGCTGGCCTCCAAGGGCTACCCCAAGGCCTATGAGAAGGGCTATCCCATCACCCTGCCGGAGCTGAAGGCCGGGGAGGAGATCTATATCGCCGGGGCCGAGGAGAAGGACGGCCAGCTTCTCACCAGCGGCGGCCGGGTGCTGGGGGCCGTGGCCGTGGGCCAGGATCTCCGGCAGGCGGTGGACGCCGCCTACGGCCTGGCGGAGCGGATCCACTTTGCCAACGCCTTCTACCGCCGGGATATCGGCCGGCGGGCCCTGGAGGCCCTGAGAGGAGAGAGATGACATGGTATACCGGATCTATGTGGAAAAGAAACCGGGCCTGAGCCCGGAGGCGGGGAGCCTCCTGGGGGATCTCCGGAACTTCCTGGGCCTCACCGCCCTGACGGACCTGCGGGTCCTCAACCGCTACGACGTGGAGGGCGTGAGCCGGGAGGTCTGGGACAAGGCCCGGGACGTGGTGTTCTCCGAGCCCCAGGTGGATGTGACGCATGAGGAGACCTTCCCCATGCCGGAGGGCCGGTGGCAGGTGCTGGCGGTGGAGTCCCTGCCGGGTCAGTTCGACCAGCGCTCCGACTCCTGCGCCCAGTGCATCCAGCTCATGGCCGGCGTGGAGCGGCCCCTGGTGGCCTGCGCCAAGGTCTATCTCCTGGCGGGGGACCTGACCGCGGAGGATCGGGAGAAGCTCCGCCGCTACCTCATCAACCCCGTGGAGAGCCGGGAGGCCTCTCTCGACAAGCCGGAGACCCTCCGGCGCACCTACGACGTGCCCCACACCGTCCGCACCCTCACCGGCTTCACCTCCCTGGATGAGGCGGGCCTTGCCGCCCTTCTGGAGGAGCTGGGCCTTGCCATGGACCTGGACGACCTAAAATTCCTCCAGGCCTACTTCCGGGACGACGAGGGCCGGGACCCCACCATCACCGAGGTCCGGGTGGTGGACACCTACTGGTCCGACCACTGCCGCCACACCACCTTCTCCACCCACCTGGACGACATCGCTATCGACGACCCGGATGTGAAGGCGGCCTATGAGCGCTACCTTGCCGCCCGGGTGGAGGTCTACGGTGAGGAGAAGGCGGCCAGGCGGCCCCAGACCCTCATGGACATGGCCACCATCGGCGCCAAGACCCTCAAGAAGCGGGGCCTTCTCCCGGAGCTGGACGAGAGCGAGGAGATCAACGCCTGTTCCATCCACGTCCCCGCCCAGGTGGACGGGGAGACCCAGGACTGGCTCCTCATGTTCAAGAACGAGACCCACAACCACCCCACGGAGATCGAGCCCTTCGGCGGCGCGGCCACCTGCATCGGCGG
>CALWYI010000088.1 GCA_944385715.1 uncultured Oscillospiraceae bacterium
CGCACCCGGGCCAAGGTGGTGAAGAACAAGATGGCGCCCCCCTTCCGGGAGGCGGAGTTCGACATCATGTACGGCGAGGGCATCAGCCTTCTGGGCGAGCTGCTGGATCTGGGCGTGAAGCTGGATCTGGTGCAGAAGTCCGGGTCCTGGTTCGCTATGGGGGAGACCCGCCTGGGACAGGGCCGGGATGCCGCCAAGCAGTACCTCAAGGACAATCCCCAGGTGGCCGACAGCCTGGAGGCCGCCATCCGCCGGGACTTCTTCAAGCTCATGGGCACCCAGTCCCAGATTGCCGCCAAGGCCGCAGGCCGGGCGGTGGACGTGTCCGCCGACGATTTCGACGACGCGGACTAAAGTCAAAAAAGAGGCTTTGCCTCTTTTTTAAAAGGGGCATCGTCCGCCTGCGCGCACTCGCTGCGCTCGCACACTTGTCGGACGCAAAGAGTTTTTCCGAGGCACATGTCCCCGGAAAAACGATTTCACTGTATTCCGCCGCCGGCGGGCGGCGGAACTCTGCGAGGCTTTTTAGGAAGCCTTGCATGAAGCGCGGTTTCGCGTGAATGAAGTTTTCAGTCGCCTTTCCGGGGGCCCCGCCGGAGCCCAGCGAAGCGGGTTCGGTGGGGAGGGATGCGGAGCTTGTGCCGACGATAAAAGGCGGTGCTTCCGGGGCAGCGCCCTGGCAGGTTTGGGCGGTGCCCGACAGACTATTATCGTTATGCTGCAGGAGGCGCTATGCGAATCAGAGAGGTCAAGCCGTCCCAGGGAAGGAAGGGGCAGTTCCTGGCGGTGCTGGAGGATGACACCGTCCTCCGCGTCACAGAGGAGGAGCTGCTGCGCTTCGGCCTGCACCCCGGCGAGGAGCTGGGGGAGGAGACCCTGGAGGCTTTACAAAAGAGCGCCAAAACTTCCCGGGTGAAGGCCAGAGCCGCCGGGATGATCGGCCGGCGGGCCCTCTCCAAGTCGGAACTCCAGCGCCGCCTGGTCAAGGGCGGGGCGGAGGAGGCCGACGCTCAGGCGGCGGCGGACTGGCTGGAGGATATCGGCGCCGTGGACGACCCCGCCTACGCCGCCGCGGTGGTCCGGGACTATGGCCGCCGGGGCTACGGCCCGGCCAGAATAAGGCAGGAGCTTCAGCGGCGGGGGGTGCCCCGGGCGCTGTGGGAGGAGGCCCTGGCGGAGCTGCCCGACAGCGGCGAGGTCCTGGACGACTTGATCCGGAAGCGCTGCCGGGGGGACCTGACCGATCCCCGGGAGCTCAAGCGCGTCAGCGACGGTCTCCTGCGCCGGGGATTTTCCTGGTCCCAGGTGAAGGCGGCCCTCAGCCGCTACGCGGAGCTGCCGCCGGAGGACTGACAGGGCCAAGCCCTGTTCGGAGCGGCGGAGTGCCGTTCTCCCCAGACAAGAAGCGATCCCGCCCCGGAGCAGACCTGCCCTGGGGCGGACAACTGTATCCAGCGCCGCCTTGAAGCGGCGGCAACAAGGAGGTGGCCCCATTGGCCTATTCGATCCATTTCATATCCCTGGGCTGCGCCAAGAACGTGGTCAACTGTGAGCAGATGATGGAGCTGTGCCGTCAGGCTGGCTATGAGCTGCGGGAGGACCCGGTGGGCTGCGACGTGGCGGTCATCAACACCTGCGGCTTTCTCTCCAGCGCCAGCGAGGAGGCCATCGAGCACATATTGCGGATGGCGGAGCTGAAGAAGGCGGGGCAGCTCAGGAAGATCCTGGTCACCGGCTGTATGACGGAGCGCTACCGGGAGGAGGTCCCCCGGGAGCTGCCCGAGGTGGACGGCATTCTGGGCACCGGCAGCTACAAGGACATTGTCTCCGCCATCGAGGAGGTCATGGCCGGCGGCAGTCCCCGCTGCTTCGACGACATCAACGCCCCGGTGGACGAGTTCGGCCGGGTCATCACCACGCCCCCCTGGTATGCCTACCTGCGGATCGCCGAGGGCTGTGACAACTGGTGCGCCTTCTGCATCATCCCCAAGCTCCGTGGCCGCTACCGCAGCCGCCCCATGGACAAGGTGCTGGAGGAGGCAAAGGCCTTGGCGGATCGGGGCGTACAGGAGCTCCTCGTCATCGCCCAGGACATCACCCGCTACGGCACCGACTGGGACGGGGAGAGCCACCTGGCGGAATTGTTGGAGGAGCTGGTGAAGCTGCCCTTCCCCTGGATCCGGCTCCACTACCTCTACCCCGAGCGCATGGACGACCACCTCATCGACGTCATCGCCCGGGAGCCCAAGATCCTCAAGTATCTGGACATTCCCCTCCAGCACTGCAACGACGCCATTCTCCGGCGGATGAACCGCCGCGGGGACAAGGCCTATATCGAAGCCCTGCTGGACAAGCTCCGGGACCGCATCCCCGGTCTGGTGCTGCGCACCAGCCTCATCACCGGTTTGCCCGGCGAGGGGGAGGCGGAGTTCGAGGAGCTGTGCCAGTTTTTGTGGGACCAGCGGATGCTGCGGGCGGGCGTGTTCCCCTACTCCCCGGAGGAGGGGACCCCTGCGGCCAAGATGGAGCGGGTGGACACCGAGGAGGCGGTCCGCCGCGCGGAGCTGGTGGTGGACATCCAGTCGAGGATCATGGACGAGTGGAACGAGAGTATGCAGGGAGAGGTCCTGACCGTCCTCTGCGAGGGCTTCGACGGCCAGGCCATGTGCTACACCGGCCGCAGCTACGCCGAGAGCCCGGACATCGACGGGAAGATCTACTTCACCGCCGAGGGCCAGGTGGAGGCCGGGACATTTGTAAAGGTGCGGATCACCGGTACCATGGACGGAGAGCTCACCGGCGAGCTGGTGGAAGAATGATATGACGGAACGGATCGCAAAAACGGAGGCATTCCTCCGGGAGAAGCTGAAAGAGAGCCCCTTTTTCGCGGAACACCCCGAGGCGGGGGCCTACCGCCTGGAGCACAGCTTCCGGGTGGCCCGGATCGGGGCCGCCATCGCCCGGGCGGAGGGCATGGACGAGGAGCACATGACCATCGCCTGCCTTCTCCACGACGTGAGCTACTGCCGGGCCATGCTGGATCAGGACACCTGGAAGGACCACGGCCGCGCCTCCGCCCGGATCGCCCGGCCCTTTCTGGAGGGCCTGGGTCTGGAGCCTGCGGCGGTGGAGGAAATGTGCTATGGCATCGCCATCCACGTGGACGACAGGGCGGACTTTCCCGGGGAGAGGACCGCTTTTGCCGGGACCATCCAGGATGCGGACAACATCGATCGCTTCGACGCCTACCGGCTCTATGAGACGCTGGAGAACATGTCCTTCAGCAAGCTCTCCCTGGCGGAGAAGCGCTCCCATGTGGAGCGGACGAGGCGGCAGCTGGAGAAGTACCTGGATCTGCCCTTCGCCACCGCCGCCGCTGCGGCGCTCTGGCGGGATCGGATCGGATTCTACCTGGAGTTCTACCGGCGGCTGGGGGAGCAGCTTGCCGGCAGCGCCGGATATACGGGGGAGGAGGAGTCGGTTTCCCCGGACTGCCCCCAGCCGGACAGCCGCCTTCTGGGCCCCGCCGGGTCCTTCTGAGAGAGAAATAAGGAGAGTATGACGCCATGAATTTGCCCAATAAGCTGACCCTGCTGCGGATTATCATGATACTGCCCTTTCTGCTGGTGCTGTACCTGGACGTGCCGGGGGCGGCCTATATCGCCCTGGCCATCTTCATCCTGGCCAGCCTCACCGACATGCTGGACGGGAAGATCGCCCGGAAGTACAACCTCATCACCGACTTCGGCAAGTTTGCCGACCCCCTGGCGGACAAGATGCTGGTGACGGCGGCCATGATCTGGTTTGTGGAGTGCGGCCAGATGCCCGGCTGGGCCCTGCTGATCGTGATCCTCCGGGAGTTCGCCGTCAGCGGCCTCAGGATGGTGGCCAGCGACAAGGGCCGGGTCATCGCCGCCGGCTGGTCCGGGAAGGTGAAGACCGCCTCCACCATGGTGTGCATCGTCATCATGTTCCTGCCCATTCCCGCCCCCCTCAACTGGGCCTGCATTGCGGTGATCGTGGGCACCACCATCTGGTCCGGGGTGGAGTATTTCGTCAAGAACAAGGACTGCCTCAGCGACATGTGACGGCGGAGGGCCCTGGCCGGCCGCCGCTGTAAAAAGGCGTGGGAGACGAGAAGTCTCCCACGCCTTTTTGTGTGCCGCGCGGTTACAGGCGGCGGTCCATGTAGATGAGATGGTCGTTTTCCCCGGCGGGGGCAAAGCCGCTTTTGGTCCAGAAGGCGAAGCTCTGGGGATTGCCCCTGTCCACCCCCAGCCGCAGCCGCCGGAAGCCCAGCTCCCGCAGACGGGCGGCGCAGCCGCCGATGATCTCCGTGCCGGTGCCCCTCCCCTGGTCCTGGATGTCCACCATGAAGAAGCCGATGAAGGCGGTCTCCCGGTCCGGATACCGGAGGACCAGGTCCATGACGGCGACCAGACGCTCCGGAGAGAAAAAGCCGAAGTAAAACTTGTCCTCATAGGACTTTCCCGGCGGCAGGGCCGCCATGTCCGCCAGGATGCTCTCCCGGGTGACAAAGGGCGGGTGGTACTGATAGAACAGCGGGTTGCCCGCGCACAGGGCGCAGACGGCGTCGGCGTCCGCCTCTGCCAGGGCCTTTACGGTGAAGCGATCAGACAGACGGCTGAGGTCCATGGTGCTTCCTCCTCTCTGGTACTGCAGCCAGTATACTACAGTTTGCCCCGGGCCGCAACGCGCTGTCCCGGGCTGTCCATCCTGGTGAGACAAAACAGAGAAAAATGTCTATTTTTGTCCAAAACAACGGTTGCAAGCGGGGGGGATTCTTGGCATAATAGGGCGTAAGAGCACCCGGTTTGTGAACCGGCATCATGACGAATCTATGAGAGGATGTGACGATACGATGCAGCAGCTCAAGGACCGCATTCGCGAGGAAGGCAAGGTATTGCCCGGCAACATCATCAAGGTGGACGGCTTTCTCAACCACCGGGTGGATACCCGGCTGATGGGGGCGATCGCCGACGAATTTGCCAAATACTTTGACGTGGACAACATCACCATGGTCCTCACCGCCGAGGCCAGCGGCATCGCCCTGGCCACCATCTGCGCCCAGAGGTACAATGTCCCCATGGTCTTTGCCAAGAAGGCCAAGAGCGACAACATCGAGGGCGGTCTGTACCAGAGCGAGATCTTCTCCTACACCTATAAGAAGAAGGTCACCCAGATCCTCAGCAAGGAATGGCTCACCGCCGAGGACAAGGTGCTGATTGTGGACGACTTCATGGCCAACGGCGAGGCGGTCCGCGGCCTGTGCGACCTGGTGAACCAGGCGGGTGCGGAACTTGTGGGCATCGGCATTGCTGTGGAGAAGGGCTTCCAGGGCGGCGGCGACCGCCTGCGGGAGGCCGGCTTCAACTACCACGCCCTGGCGGTCATTGAGAAGGCCGACGAGAACGGCATCATCTTCCGGGACGAGGAGGAATAATAAGTAGGGAATATGGCCCGCCGCCGACACATCCCCGGGGTTTTTCGCGTCTTTTTCCTTAGAGGAGCGCACCGCTGCCATAAGAAAGGAGAATAAGGCGATGAACGAAAAGCGATGGAGGAAGCGAGCCGCCGGACTGCTGGCCCTGCTGCTGGTCCTTTTGCTCTCCGGCTGTTGGGAGGGGGCGGGAGGCGGTGGGAGCGCCAAACCGGTCATTTACCTCTATCCCCAAGAGGAGGAGCAGGTCACCGTGGCGCTCGCCTACGACGGGACTCTCACGTCGGTCTACCCCGCCCTCCAGGACGGGGGTTGGACCGTCACCGCCCGGCCGGACGGGACCCTCATCGACGGGGACGGTCGGGAATACTACTGCCTGTTCTGGGAGGGGACCTGCCGCTGGGACTACGACTTTTCCCGTGGCTTCTGCGTGGCGGGTGAGGACACCGCCGTGTTCCTGGAGGAGGCCCTGGCGGCCCTGGGCCTGACAGACCGGGAGGCTGACGAGTTCATCATCTACTGGCTGCCCCGGATGGAGGGGAACGCCTACAACCTGATCGCCTTCCAGGAGGCGGACTACACGGACCACGCCCGTCTGACCGTCTCCCCCCAGCCGGACACTATGCTCCGGGTGTTCATGGCCTGGAAGGCCCTGCCTGAGCCGGTGGAGATCCCGGCCCAGACCCTGACGGCCCCGGCCCGGGAGGGCTTCACCCTGGTGGAGTGGGGCGGGGCGGAGGTCTCGTGATCCAGCCGCCGGGGAGGAGAAAGCGATGAGGAAGACGAAGAAACGGTGGGCGGCTGTCATAGGCGTGATCGCGGCTCTATGGCTGGCCGCCGGCGCTTTTGATTTTTGGCGGGTCACGCGCTTTCAACGGCCGGTTTTTTGCCTGCTGGTCAATGGAGCGGATGACGGAGGCTCCGGTCAGTATATCGGACTGGGATATTCATTTGAGATAGAAGGAAATTTTATGCCGGAAGAGGAGCTTCCGGGCGTGACCCGCTACCGCGCGGACCTGTTTGGGATCGCCGTGGGAGCCGGAGCAAGAGATTGATCTGAACGCGTAAAAGTGCGTAAAAGGAGGAATGAGACCTTGTCTCACCAGCTTGTGATCGTCCTGGATTTTGGCGGGCAGTACAACCAGCTTATCGCCCGCCGGGTCCGTGAGTGCGGGGTGTATTGTGAGGTCAAGCCTTACACCACTCCGCTGGCCGAGCTGAAGGCCATGGACCCCATCGGCATCATCTTCACCGGGGGGCCCAACTCCGTGTATCTGGAGAGCTCCCCCCATGTGGACCCGGAGATCTTTCAGCTGGGGGTGCCCATCCTGGGCATCTGCTACGGCTGTCAGCTCATGGCCCACAACCTGGGAGGCTCCGTCACCGCCGCCCAGGACGACTCCGCCCGGGAGTACGGCAAGACGGAGACCTTCTACGACACCAGCTGCAAGCTCTTCAAGGACCTGCCGGAGTGCGGCGTGAGCTGGATGAGCCACGGGGACTACATGGAGAAGGTGCCGGAGGGCTTCGCCCTGGTGGCCCACTCCAAGGCCTGCCCCAACGTGGCCATCGCCGACGAAAGCCGGGGCTTCTACGGGGTCCAGTACCACCCGGAAGTGAACCACACGGAAAACGGCCTGCGGATGATCCGCAACTTCCTCTATGAGGTCTGCGGCGCCGCGGGCGACTGGACCATGGGGGACTACAAGCGCACCGCCATCGCCGCCATCCGGGAGAAGGTGGGCGACGGGAAGGTGCTGCTGGCCCTCTCCGGCGGCGTGGACAGCTCCGTGTGCGCCGCCCTCCTGGCGGAGGCGGTGGGCCGTCAGCTCACCTGCGTGTTTGTGGACCACGGCCTCATGCGCAAGGACGAGGGGGACGAGGTGGAGGCCGCCTTCCGGCCCTGGGATATCAACTTTGTCCGGGTGGACGCGGAGGCCCGGTTCCTTCTGAAGCTGGCCGGGGAGGCGGAGCCGGAGCGCAAGCGGAAGATCATCGGCGAGGAGTTCATCCGGGTCTTCGAGGAGGAGGCCAGGAAGATCGGCGCCGTGGACTTCCTGGCCCAGGGCACCATCTACCCCGACGTCATCGAGTCCGGCGCCGGCGACGCCGCCGTCATCAAGAGCCACCACAACGTGGGGGGCCTTCCCGACTATGTGGACTTCAAGGAGATCATCGAGCCCCTGCGGCTTCTCTTCAAGGACGAGGTGCGGCAGCTGGGCCGGGAGCTGGGCCTTCCCGAGTATCTGGTCTCCCGTCAGCCCTTCCCGGGCCCGGGCCTCGCTATCCGGGTCATCGGGGACCTTACCAAGGAGAAGCTGGATATCCTCCGGGAGGCGGACGCCATCTACCGGGAGGAGATCGCTGCCGCCGGCGAGGACAAAAATATCAACCAGTACTTCGCGGTGCTCACCAACACCCGCAGCGTGGGCGTCATGGGCGACGGCCGGACCTACGACTACACCCTGGCCCTCCGGGCGGTGACCACCAGCGACTTTATGACCGCCGACTGGGCCCGGATTCCCTGCGATGTGCTGGACCGCATCTCCACCCGTATCGTCAACGAGGTGAAGGGCATCAACCGCATCGTCTACGACAT
>CALWYI010000089.1 GCA_944385715.1 uncultured Oscillospiraceae bacterium
CCCCGGCTGACGGGCATGTGGACCCATCTGGAGCGGCAGGCGGGCACCAGCGGCAAGGGGCCCATCGGCTCCAAGGGCCCCGGCGAGACCCAGCTGGAGACGGACCGCCGCCACATCCACCGGAAGATCGACAAGCTGAAGGCGGAGCTGGAGGAGGTCAGGCGGGTCCGGGGCACCCAGCGCCAGCGGCGGATGAAGAACGAGATCCCGGTGGTGGCCATCGTGGGCTACACCAACGCCGGGAAATCCACCCTGCTCAACGCCCTGACCGATGCGGGTATCCCCGCCAACAACCGGCTCTTCGACACCCTGGATACGACAAGCCGCCTCCTCACGGTCAGCGACACCCTGGATGTGGTGATCTCCGACACGGTGGGCTTTATCCGCAAGCTGCCCCACCAGCTGGTGGACGCCTTCAAGGCCACCCTGGAGGAGCTGGAGTACGCCGACATGCTCCTCCATGTCATCGACATCTCCAATCCGGAGTGGCAGGAGCAGGCGGCCATTGTGGATGACCTGATCCGGGAGCTGGGGGCGGAGCAGACCCCCTGCCTGCGGGTCTACAATAAGAGCGACCTGTTCTGGGGCGACATCCGACCCCACGGTGAGGGCACCGTCAACATCTCCGCCAAGACCGGCGAGGGCCTGGACGAGCTGCTGCGGGCCATTGACCGGCAGCTGGACAAGGGGACAAGGCGGGTAACTTTACACATACCATACGACAAGGCCGGACTCCTGGATACCTTGTACCGGGAGGCCAAGGTGGAGGCGGTGGACTACGCCGAGACCATCGACGTGCGGGCCGTCTGCAATCCCCGGGCACTGGGCCTGGTCAAGCCCTATGTCGAGGGCTGGGTGGAGCCCAGGGAGCCCTGGGAGTAACCCGGCGGCCGGACGAGACGAGGGGCTTTCATCCTTTTCTTTTGAAAAAGAAAAGGACCAAAAGAAAACTTTGGCGCAAAACTCCGTTTTGCGTGGGGGAGAGAGAAAAGAGTCTGAACCTGCTCTACCGGTCGGAAGGCGGCGGACAGAGGGACGCCCCCAGGCCCGCTCCCGTCCGAAGCCCCAGGAGAAAGGCCTCCCCGGCGTAGAATTCCAGGGCCAGGTCATAGTCTGTCCTGCGATCCCCCGCCAGGTCGTTTTCCAGAGAGGAGATGGCCTCCCCGTAGCCCCGCCGGTCCGCCGCCCGCAGGCTGGGGAGGATATAGTGGGCGTACAGCCACCGCATAAAGTCAGTCATGAGGTGTCTCCTTTCATAACAATGTATCCGTCGTGTTATGAACAGAATAACACAATGCATCCGTCGTGTCAATAGGAGGGCGTATGGTTTTACAGGAAAGATTGCGTGCGTTGCGCAAAGAAAAAAATGAAACTCAAGTACAGGTTGCAAACGCCATCGGCGTAACAGACAGACAGTATCAGCGATTTGAGGCAGGGGTGAATCTTCCGGGTTTTGAAAATCTCTGTGCCCTGGCGGACCACTTTGACGTTTCTTTGGACTATCTGGCAGGCCGGACAGAGAAGCGATGAGGAGAGAGAACACATGATTTTGGAGACAGCGCGGACCCTGCTGCGGCCCTTTGCGGACAGTGACGCCCAGGATCTCTATGCCTACGCCCAGGACCCCCGGGTGGGTCCTGCGGCGGGCTGGAAGCCCCACAGGAGCGTGGAGGAGAGCCTGCGGATCATCCACACGGTATTTTCCGCGCCCAACGTGTTCGCCCTGGTGGACCGCGCCGGGGGCCATGTGGTGGGGTCGGTGGGCTTTGTGGGCCGTCCCCGGGACGAGGAGGGCCTGTCCGACGAACTGGGCTACGCCCTCAGCCCCGCCTTCTGGGGCCGCGGACTGATGACGGAGGCGGCAAAACGTGTACTGGAATATGGCTTTACAGACCTTGGTTTAAAAGCCATCTGGTGCAGCCATTACGGGGAGAATGACCGCTCCCGCCGTGTGATCGAGAAGTGCGGCTTCTCCTATGTCTTTGACCAGCGCCTCAGCGATGAGTTTGCCGAGGACCGGCTCACCCGGTTCTATGTGCTCCTGCGGGAGGACTGGAAGAGGGGGGCGGGCCGATGACGGAGAGCTATATCGTGCCCTTTGGCCAGGGAGAGGCGGAGTATGTGGAGAAGCGCTCCCGGTTTATCGGCCACGTCTGGCCCATAGACAGCGAGGAGGAGGCCCGCCGCCGCATCGAGGAGACAAGAAAGCGCCACTACGACGCCCGCCACAACTGCTGGTGCTATCTCCTCCGGGAGGGGAACGTCATGCGCTACAGCGATGACGGAGAGCCCCAGGGCACCGCCGGGCAGCCCATGCTGAACGTATTTGTCCGGGAGGAGGTCACCAATGTCTGCTGCGTGGTGACCCGGTACTTCGGAGGCATTTTGCTGGGAGCGGGAGGGCTGACCCGGGCCTACGGCGGCACCGCCAAGCTGGCCCTCAATGAGGCGGGGATCAGCCGCATGCGGCTGTGGGCCACCCTGGCGGTCCCCTGCACCTACTCCCTCTATGAGCGGGTGAAGCTGCTGGTGGAGGGGGAGGGCGGCATCATTTCCGATACGGATTTTGCCGCCGACGTGGTGCTGACGGTCCTTCTGCCGGCGGAGCAGACGGATGCCCTCCAGGCGAAGCTGACGGACCTCTCCGCCGGGCAGATCCAGCTGCTGGTGGAGGAGGAGGCCTTCCGCCCCGGTCCCCGGGAGGAGGCCCGCTGAGGGCCGGCTCTGTGTGGAGGGAGGCGGGCGTCAGCTCCCAGCCTGCGGTAGAGAGAACAGAGCGCCGCCCTGTGCCGGTTCCGGCACAGGGCGGCGCTTGCTGTGTGAAGATTATTTCTGATCCAGCAGGGCATGGAGCCGGTCCGCCAGGGCGGCAAATTCCTCCAGGCCCAGCCGCTCCCCCCGGACGGAGGGCTCCAGGCCGCAGGCGGCAGCGGCGGAGCCGATGGCCTCCTTGTCCAGCTGCCCGCCGAATACAGAGCTGAGGCTGTTGACCAGGGTCTTCCGCCGCTGGGCGAAAGCGGCGCGGATCACCCGGAAGAGGAACGCCTCGCCGCAGGCGGGGGCGACGGGGGGCGCCGTCCGTACGGTGCAGCGGAGGACGGCGGAGGTGACCTTGGGGGCGGGATAGAAGCAGGCGGGAGGCACGTCGAAGAGGACCTCCGGCTCCGTATGGTACTGCATATACAGGGAGAAGGCGCCGTAGTCCTCGGTGCCCGGGGCGGCGGCGATCCGCAGGGCCACCTCCCGCTGGATCATCACGGTGATGGCGGCGAAGCGGCGGGCCTCCACCAGGGCTGTGAGGACGGGGGTGGTGATGTTGTAGGGCAGGTTGGCGCACACCAGGGGGGTGAGGCCGGAGAAGTGCTGATCCACCAGGGCGGGGATGTCGGTTTTCAAGATGTCGCCGGAGATCAGGGTGAAGTTCTCCGCGTCGGCCATGGTCTCCGCCAGCACGGGCAGGAGAGCCTTGTCCAGCTCCACGGACACCACCCGGTCCGCCCGGGCGCAGAGCTGACGGGTGAGGGGGCCGATGCCGGGGCCGATCTCCAGCACGCCGGTGCCCCTTCCCGCGCCGCTGGCCTGGGCGATGTCCCGGGGCACCCAGTCCTCGATGAGGAAGTTCTGGCCCATGGACTTGGAGAAGCGAAAGCCGTAGCGGCCCAGCAGGGCCCTGATATCCTGAATGCTGCAGAGATCCATACCCATATCCTCCCGGTTGCCCCGCCGGCCCCATAAGGGGCGGGGCGCTGATTCTCGTGGACATCCATTGTATCACAGGGAGCAGAAAAGCGCCACAGCAAATTTCCGCCTTTTCCCGGATATTTTGCGGAAAGCGGTGGCAATTCCCCAGGGGGTGTGATACAATAAAAGGCCGAAAGCTTTCCGGTGGAAAAGCGGGGCGGAGCGCCGCCCCGGCCGGTGTGTGTGGAGGGAATTTCCGTGGATGAACTGCTGAGAATGTGCCTGATCGTGTGTCCCCTGATCTTTCTGGGGGGCTTTGTGGACAGCGTGGCCGGGGGAGGGGGGCTCATCACCCTGCCGGCCTACATGATGGCCGGGGTGCCGGTCCACTTCGCCGCCGGCACCAACAAGGTGGTCAACGGCATCGGCACCGCCGCCGCCACGGTAAAGTACTTCCGCAGCGGCAAGATCCGGCTGTCGGTGGCCCTGCCCGCCGCCGCCGGGGCCCTGGCGGGGGGCTACATCGGCGCGGAGATCGCCAAGCTCCTCTCCGACGCCCTGCTCCAGGGGCTGATGCTGGTGGCCCTGCCGGTGGTGGCCATCTTCCTGGTGCTGAGGAAGGACTTCGGCCAGGAGACCGGGGAGATGACCAGGGGAAAGACCTACGAGCTGCTGGTGAGCCTGGCCATCGGCCTTGCCATCGGCTGCTACGACGGCATGATCGGGCCGGGCACCGGCACCTTCATGATCATGGCCTTCACTGCCCTCCTCTCCCTGGACATGGTCACCGCCTCCGGCTGCGCCAAGGTGGGGAATCTGGCCAGCAACGTGGCCGCCGCCGTGTCCTTCATCATCGGCAGCAGCGTCATGTGGCAGCTGGTGCTGCCGGCCACGATCTGCAGCGTGGCGGGGAACTACTGCGGCGCCCTGTACGCCATCCGGGGCGGCGGGAAGAAGATCCGGGGCATGATCTTCGTGGTACTGGGGATGCTGTTTGTGAAGCTCCTGTGGGAGCTGATCGCCGGATAGACCGACAAAACAAGACCGGGGGACCCATTCGGGTCCCCCGGTCTTTCTGTCGCAGCTGTTGGATAACTCTCTCTCAGTCCAGTACGTACACGGTGCAGTCCCGCACGCCGAACTGGATGCAGTCGTTGTAGGTGTTCATATACAGGTCGATGATGTTGCCCCGCACGCCGGTGTCCTCGGCGATGGCAAAGCCGTAGGTGTACATGCCGTCGTTGGAGACCACATAGACCTTGGTGCCCAGGGGCATGACCTTCCGGTCAACGGCCACCACGCCCAGACGGACCTTGGTGCCGCTGGCGGTGATGGTGCCCACCTTGCCCTCGTTGGCGGTGTAGGCGGTGCCCTTCATGGTCCGGGCCTCGCTGAAGGTGAGGACCTGTCCGTTTTCCAGGGTGATGGTGCCGCTGCCGTCGGCGTTGGTGTTGATGGCGGAAACGGGGTCGCTGTTGTTGGCGAAGTTGGCGATGGTGCCCTTCTCCACGATGGCGGGCTCACCCGGGACGTCCACCACGTCGATCAGCTGCCGGGCGGTCTCCACGCCGTCCTGGTAGATGATCTCGTAGGTCTCGGTGCGGGTACCGCTGGTGCCCTCCTGGATCACGGTTTCCTCCCATTCGGGCTTCTTGTCGTTGTACTGGTAGACGACCTCAGGCTCGGTGACGCTGGAAGTGTGCTCATAGAAGACGAATTCCGAGGCGATGTTGACCTCCACGCCGCTGTCCAGGAAGGCCACGGACACCATCTCCAGGGGGCTGGGCTGGATATCCAGGCGGCTGAGGAGCTGGGAGACCGTCTCGCCGTCCTCGGAGACGGTGGAGTGGACGGTATCCTGGTAGATGACCGACACGGCCTGGCCGGCGGTCAGCAGGAGATCGTTTCCGTTCTCCCGGGAGACCAGCTCTGCGGCGCTGTCGGTGAGGAATACGTCGGCGGTCAGCTCGTCGACGTGGACGTAGGCGTCGTCAGTGGCGACGTACAGGGCGCTGGCGTCGCTGTCCGAGGGATGGGGCGCCAGAGAGATGGCGAGAATAGAGAGGGCCGGTACAGCTGCGACAGCGATCAGCCGTTTCACTAGGGAAGCGGCTTTCTTGCTTCTTTCAAACATGTTACTTGTACCTCCATTGGTTTTCAAAAAAGGGACTTTGGTGTGGGATCGTTGCATGATCCCGGGCAACAGCAGGGGAAAAGTTTTTGCCTGCCGCCGGTCCGCCCGAGAAAAGGATGGAACAGATTTCCTTTCCCCAAACAGTATATGCAACCGATTTGTAACTTTTGTTACTTTTCTGAAAACTTCGTGTAGTATACCGGATATCTGCCTGTTTGTCAAGCTTTTTCCAATCTTTTTTTATGAAACCGTTGACATAAGGGGTGTTTTTGTGTGTTATGTCCAGGAAAAATCGTGCAGGACATAGAAAAAAGTAACAGAGCTGGTAACAAAAGTTACAGGCAGAGGACCACGAAACCAATCCGCCGGAGGGAAAAAGAGAGGGGGGAGAGTGCGCCGCAAAACAGACAAACGCCCCTGCCGGAAGGGCAGGGGAGGCGTAAAAACGACGACTATTATATTATATTGTAAGCGGCGGAGGGCCGCTGTCCCCGGCGGCAAGGCGGAGCGCAGATCATGGCTGGTCCTGGGATGCCGCCTCATTCTGGGCGGCCTTCTCCTGCCGCAGCTGGTCATAGACCTCCGCCAGCAGCCGCCGGTCCGCCTTGGTGGCCATGAAGTCCTGCTCCCGGAACATGTCGGGCCGGCGGCGGAGGGTGCGGAGCATGGCCTCCTTCTTCCGCCACAGGCGCACCTTCTCGTGGTGGCCGCTGAGGAGGACCTCCGGCACCTTCCGGCAGTGCCACTCCTCCGGGCGGCTGTACTGGGGGTACTCCAGCAAACCGTTCCAGTGGCTCTCCTCCTCATAGCAGGCGGCCTCCGGCAGCACCCCGGGCACCATCCGGCACACGGCGTCCGCCACGGCCATGGCGGGGATCTCCCCGCCGGTGAGGACGAAGTCCCCCAGGGAGATCTCCTCGTCCACACATTCCTCGATAAACCGCTCGTCAATGCCCTCGTAGTGGCCGCACACCAGGATCAGGTGGTCGTAGTCCCGGAGGAGCTGCCGGGCCTTCTCCTGGCAGAAGGTGTCGCCGCAGGGGGAGAGGTAGATGGTGCGGGTGCGCTCCGTGCCGAAATTCTCCTTGATATGGGCCCAGCAGCGGTAGAGGGGGTCCGCCTGCATCACCGCCCCCCGGCCGCCGCCGTAGGGGTAGTCGTCCACCTGCTTCTGCTTGTTCACCGTGTAGTCCCGGATCTGGTGGGCCTCGATGCGGATGAAGCCCCGCTCCTGGGCCCGGCCCAGAATGGATTCGTTCATCATGTCCCCCACGGTCTCGGGGAACAGGGTCATAATATCAATCCTCATGGCTGCCCATCCCTTCCCAGACGTGGATATCCATGTATCCACCTGTGAGGTTTATTTCCTTTACAAAGGCTGGTACCGCAGGAATCAGATACTCGTCCTTCCCGCCCCGGACGGCGTAGACCTTGTGGGCGGGGTAGAGGAGCACCTCCTCCACCTTGCCCAGAGGCTCGCCGGTGGCGGCGTCCCGGGCGGTGAGGCCGATGAGCTCCTGGTCGAAAAAGACACCTTCGGGAAGGTGTCCCTCAGCCCGGCGGACCGCCAGAGTCCTGCCCTTGAGGGCCAGGGCGGCGTCCATGTCCTCCACGCCGGGGAGCTTCAGCAGCAGACAGCCCTTGTGGACCCGGCAGGCGGCGGGGGAGACAGGCGCGCCGTCCAGATAGTAGGTGGGGAAGGCGGCGAGATAGGCGGCGTCGATGCCCTGGGGGAGGACCTTCACCTCTCCCTTGACGCCGTGGGCGCCTACAATCCTGCCCGCGGTGATGAATTCCTGTTCCATGGCGGTACTCCTTCGTGTAAAGCTGTAAGTAGTGTACTATGGCGGGGGAAAAAGAGCAAGAGGGAACCGGCTGCGCAGCTGAGAAAGACAGCCCGCCGGAAATGGCGGGCTGTCCTTTAATCTACGATATCCACCGAAACCTTCTGGCCGGTGCGCTGGGCATAGGAGCGGATCAGGGTCCGGATCTCCTTGGCGATGCGGCCCTGGCGGCCGATGACCTTACCCATGTCGTCGGGGGCGACACGCAGCTCCAGCGTCAGCTCCTGATCGCCCTGGATCTCCGTGACAGAGACGGCGTCGGGATCTTCCACCAGGTTTCTGGCGATGTAGAGCAGCAAGTCTTTCATGCTGTGCCCTCC
>CALWYI010000090.1 GCA_944385715.1 uncultured Oscillospiraceae bacterium
AACCTCCGTGCATGGGAGGTTTTTCCTTTCCGGGACTCCCGCTGTAACTGTATGACAGCCTGGACAGAAATATTCCTGAAACAGGAAACGCCGGACAGCGGGCAGGCTGTCCGGCGCGATGATCTATCTGGCCCTGGGGATCAGCAGGAGCCTCTCGTGGGGCAGCTGACTCTCCTCGGCGATCTCGTTGACCTCCAGGATGGCGCGGCAGGTGGTGCGGTACTGCTTGGCCACGGACCACAAGCTCTCCTCCGGCCCCACCTTCCGCAAAATCAGGGACGGGCCGCTCTCCCGGCTCTCCGCCTCCTCAGTCTCGCCCCCCGCCACGCAGAGGTACCGGCTGTCCCTGGCGGTCTCCATATCGCAGTCCACCTGGAAGCGCAGCTCCACGCCGTCGGGCAGGATGGAGGCCATGATATCCCCCCGGCAGGCGGCCTCCGCCTCCGCCCGGCACCCCTCGGGGACCTCCCCCTGGCAGGCGGCGGAGAAGTCCCGGCGCACGCAGCGCAGGGCGTCGTTCTCGTCCAGATACAGGCACCGGGCCCACAGGGGGATCTCCAGCTCGCCGGGGCCGCCGGCCTGCCGCACGCCGCCGCAGCCCACCTCCGTGTCCACCACAGACTTCACCGCCGCGCCGGTCTCCAGCAGCTCCCGGATATTGAGGCGGGTGCTGCGGCGGTCGCTGTCCTCCCGCAGGGTCAGCTCCGCCGTCTCGCAGGTGACGTCCGAGGCGGTGCTGTAGAGGTCGGCGATGAAGTCGATCTCCTCCCGGCGGCGCACCGTCACCCGGGCCCGCATCAGGAGGGTCACGGTGAGGGTGTGAGGATCGTCCGGCGCGCCCTCCGCCCCCACATGGCACTCGGCGCTGAGGAGTCGGTAGGAGGCGGTACTGTCCAGATCCTCGCTGAAGCCGCCGCCCTCCAGGATCTGGGAGAAGGGCAGGTCCTGCTGGAGCACCGACAGCCGCCCGCCGCTCTCCCGGTACAGCACCGACGCGGAGATGAGTCCCTTCACCACCAGCTTGCTGCCGATGAGCTTGCTGTCCGTTCCCCGGACCGCGTACCGGGCGGAGAGGACCTCCAGCGCCGCTCCCCGGCCCGGTGAGAGGGGAATCTCCTCTATAAAGGTAAACTCCTTTTCCCGTACGCCCGCCACTACCCAGGTCTCCTTTTTCTCCCGCAGGAGCTGGATGGAGGGGTCCGCGTCCCCGGCGTCTGTGCAGACAGACAGGGACACATGGCGGCAGCCGGAGGGGTAGAACACCAGATTGGCCCGGGTGAGCACCTTCCGGGGGTTCAAAACCCGGGTGTCGATGCTCTGGAGCTCCCCCCGGATGTCCAGGAACTCCGCCTGGGCGGCGTCCTGGCCCTCCCCGCTGCACTGGAAGGGGATCTGGAAGCGCAGGGCGCAGGGGCCGTCCCCTTTTTCCGGTATGTACAGCACCGACACGTCCACCGTGCCGCTGGCGCTGAAGCGGCCGTCGCCGGTGAGCTCCCGGCCCGTCAGGCACACAAGGCCCGTGGTGTCCACGATCCGCGCGATGTCCGCGCAGCTGTCCGGCACGATGCTCTCCCGCATGGTCTCACAGGAAAAGGATGGCCAGGCCACCCCCTCGTAGTAGTCATGGCCGGCCCTTTTCAGTTTCAATTCCATATCTGGCGTCCTCCCTTTGCATAGATCCAAGGCCCGAGGCAGCAAGTCAAGCCTCCGTTACCTCCACTGTATGAGAGGACGCCCCATTTCATGCATGGATGCCGAACAGCATGCGCAGGATCCCGCGCAGCAGGCGGGGCGACTTCACGACCACGATCTTCATACGAACCTCCTTTCTATCTGCGCAGGCAGGCACAGCCGCATCCGATCAGCAGAAACGCCACCAGAAACAGCACCGCGCCCGCCGGAAAAATCGCGGCGATCAGGATCCCCAGGCCAAGGGCCAGGGCGCAGATCCCCAGGCAGCGACAACCAGGGCCCATCTCTCCTCGCCTCCTTATCCCTCGATTCATTTCCATTATATACGCCGCATCGCCCCTTGGTGCCGGAAAACACAAGAAAAAGGACCCCGGGGCGGAAATACATCCGCCCCGGGGTCCTTCCCGCTATTTGGTTTCCCTCTGGTTCCAGGACCGGAGGTCCTTCAGCTCATCGCACAGCCGCAGATAGCTCTGGTGGCGGCTCTTGGGGATCTTCCCCTCCTTCACCGCCGTCAGCACCGCGCAGCCCTTCTCCCGGGTGTGGCTGCAGCCCACGAAGCGGCACTGCTCCAGGTAGGGGCGGAATTCCACAAAGGTCTCCGGCAGCCTCTCCTTCAGCTCCAGCCCCAGCTCCCCCTCCTCGAAGGAGCTGAAGCCCGGCGTATCGATGACGTAGCCGCCGCAGGAGAGGCGGTAGAGCTCCACATGGCGGGTGGTGTGCCGGCCCCGGCCCAGCTTCTCGCTGACCTGGGCCACCTGCAGGGAGAAGCCCGGCTCCACGGCGTTGAGGAGGCTGGACTTTCCCACCCCGGAATTCCCTGTAAAGGCTGACAGCTTTCCTGCCAGCATGCCGCAGAGCTCCGGGATGCCTGCCCCGGTCTCCGCGCTGGCCTGGACCACGGGAAAGCCCGCCTGGCGGTAGATCTCCGCGAGAGCGTCCCCCGGATCCAGATCACACTTGTTGACGCATATCACTACATCGCAATTTTTCAAAGCGGCGATGGCGGTCACCCGGTCGATGAGGAAGGGATCCGTCACCGGCACCGCGGCGGAGGCCACGATCACCATCTGGTCGATATTGGCCACGGCGGGCCGAACAAAGGCGTTGCGGCGCTTCTCGATCTCCCACACCATGCCGCAGCCCGGCTCCGTCTCCCGGACCTCCACCCAGTCCCCTACCAGGGGGGTGAGGCCGTCCTTACGGAATTTGCCCCGGGCCCGGCAGGTCAGGGAGCCGCCGTCCTCACAGCCGACGTAGTAGAAGCCGCTGAGGGCTTTTTTGATCCGCCCCCTGCTACTCACCGAACACCACAGTCCTCTCCTCCATCAGGAAGTCGTCCACGTAGACCCGCAGGCGGTACGTGCCGGCCTTGGCAAATGTCTTGACCTCCAGGGTACCGAAGTCACCCGGCAGATCGCTTTCAAAAATGATGGTGCTGTCCAGATACATGGTGACGTTGACTTCCCTCCTGCTGTAGGGAATCTCAAAGCTGATGATCTGCTCCAACTCCTTCTCGCCGTTGCTGTAGGTGAACTCCACGGTGGTGCCCTCCGGCACCTGCTCACCGGTATCCACGCTCTGGGTCAGGACCTGGCCCACGGGGGCGGCGTCCTCCACCGGCTTGAAGCTGGCCACCAGGCCCGCCTTATTCATCATCTGCTGCACCGTCTCAATACTCTCCCCCACGCAATGGGGCATGGTGGCATAGATGATCTTGGGCCCCAGGCTCACGATCAGGGTGACGGTGTCCCCCTCCGCCAAGGGCTCGCCATAGGCAGGGATGGTGCGGATCACGTTACCTTCCTTGATGGTGTCACTGTTCTCCGGCGTTCCCTCCACGATATTGAGATTCAGCTTGCTCAGCTCCGTGTTCTGCTCCAGGATCAGCTTGGCGCTGCGGGCCTCCACGTCCACCACGTTCAGCATGGTGCCGCTCTTCTCTCCCAGGCTGACGGTGACATTGATGGTGAGGTTGGCCGCATTATCCTGTCCGGGGTCCACCCGCTTGACGCTCCCCTTGACAGGGTCCTGGTCAATGATGGTCCCCTCGGGGTACTCGCTGCTGTTCTCGTACTCTGCTTCCACCAGGGAAAAGATCCCCTTGATGCCCTCCAGCTCTTCCGCCTCCTCCACGGTATACCCCACCACGCTGGGCACGGTATACTCCACGGTGTTCGGCGTAAGGCTGTCCATGACAAAGCTGAACAACGTGGTGACCGCGAAATAGCCCGCCGCGGCCAGCACCACGATCAGCAGCAGTACCTTCCACCAGTTGCTCCGGGGCCGCTCGTCCTCCTCTTCCTCCTCCGGCTCCTGGACCGGGGGCCGGTGGGGCTGGGGGCGGGTACGGGTAACACCGACGTTGGGGAGGTACTGGGTCGGCTCGTCCTCCCCGCCCCGCTCCGTCTGAAGGTCCTCCGGCTTATAGTCAAAGCTGAGGGATGGGTCCTTTCGGAAGGCCTCCAGGTCCGCCAGCATCTCGTCGGCGGTGCTGTAGCGGTTGTTCCGGTCGCAGGCCATGGCTTTTAAGCATATCTGCTCCAGGGCCTCCGGAATATCCGGGTTCAGCTCCCGGGGCGGCAAGGGCACCGCGCTGAAATGCTGGATGGCGATAGACACCGGGTTGTCCCCGTCAAAGGGCAGGCGGCTGGTGAGCATCTCATAGAGGACCACACCGGCGGAGTAGATATCGCTGCGGTTGTCGGTATAGTCCCCCTTGGCCTGTTCCGGGGAGATGTAGTGAACGGAGCCGATGGCCTCGTTGGAGGGGTTGGCCCCGTTGGAGAGGCAGGCGATGCCGAAGTCCGTCACCTTCACGGTGCCGTCCCGGAGGATCATGATGTTCTGGGGCTTGATATCCCGGTGGATGATACCCCGGCTGTGGGCGTGGCTGAGGCCCTTCATGATCTGGGTGATGAAGTGGAGGGCCTCCGGCCAGTTGAGGCGGCCCCGGCGCTCCATATACTGCTTGAGGGTGATGCCGTCGATGAGCTCCATGACGATGTAGTCCATGTCGCCGCCCCGGGACACGTCGTACACCGCCATGATGTTGGGGTGGGAGAGCATGGCGACAGCCTGGGACTCGTCGTGGAACCGGCGGCGGAACTCCGCGTCCTCGGAGAGATCCTTCTTGAGCATCTTGATGGCTACCAGCCGGTTGAGGCGGTGGCACCTGGCCTTGAACACCACCGCCATGCCCCCGGTGCCGATGACCTCCAGGATCTCATAGCGGTTATCCAGCATCTTTCCTATGTAACGTTCCATAGTAAAGCATCCTTTCTTCCTTGGTATCAGGCCGTCACAGCTGCCGGAGGAGCACGGCGGTAACGTTATCCGCCGCCCCCCGCTCCTTGGCCAGGCACAAAAGCCGGTCCAGGCAGCTGTTGGGGTCGCCGCCCCGGAGCACAGCCGCCTCCATCTCCTGGTCGGTGGCAGTCTCCACGAGGCCGTCGGTACACAGCAGGAGGTAATCCCCCGCCTCCATGTGCAGCAGGTAGCTGTCGCTGAGGGCGTCCTCCTCCGGACCCAGGGCCCGGGTAATGAGGTTGCGGTCCGGGTGGCAGCGGGCCTGCTCCTCGGTGATGTTGCCCAGCTCCACCAGCCGCTCCACCAGGGAGTGGTCCCGGGTCACCCGGGAGATGCCCGCCTCCGGGCGGATCAGATAGGCCCGGCTGTCCCCCACGTTGGAGATCAGGGCCTGATCCCCCCAGGCCACGGCGGAGACCAGGGTGGTCCCCATGCCCTTGAGGCCCGGCTCTGTCCGGGAGCGCTGGTACACAGCCCGGTTGGCCGCCGCCACGGCAAACTCCGCCACCTGGCGGACCTCCTGTGCGTCCATACCCGAGCGGAGGTTGCCCCGGCAGGCGTCAAGGAAGGTCTCCACCGCCAGGGTGCTGGCCAGACGTCCCCCGCCGGGGCCGCCCATCCCGTCGCATACCACGCACACCGTGTGCCCCGTATCCTCGCAGACGCGCACCGCGTAGGCGTCCTGATTCTCCCGGCGCACAAGGCCGATGTCCGTCATTCCCCATACTTTCATCATATCAGTTCGTCCTCTCTCCCTCCTCCATGGCCTTGCGCCGCAGCTGGCCACAGGAGGCGTCGATATCCCCGCCCAGGCTCCGCCGCACGGTGGCCGTGAGGCCATGGCTCTCCAGCCGCTGCTGGAACTGCCGGATCCGCCGGCTGGGCTTCAGGGGACTTTCCCGCACGTCGTTGAGGGGGATCATATTCACATGACCCGGCATGCCCCTGAGCTTCTCCGCGATCAGGTCCGCCTGCCAGTCATGGTCGTTGACTCCGTCGATCATGGCGTACTCAAAGCTGATACGCCGGCCGGTCTGTCGGAAGTAGTCGTGGCTGGCCGCAAATAGCTCCTCCACATCGTAGGCCCGGTTCACCGGCATGATGCGGCTGCGGGTCTCGCTGTCGGGGGCGTGGAGGGACACCGACAGCGTCAGCTGGAGCTTCAGCTCCCCCAGGCGCCTGATCCCGGGGAGCAGGCCGCAGGTGGAGAGGCTGATGTGGCGCATACCGATGTCCAGGCCGTCCCGGTGGTTCACCAGCTCCAGGAACCGCAGCACGTTGTCCAGGTTGTCCAGAGGCTCTCCGATCCCCATGAGCACGATGTTGGAAACGGGCTTTCCGCTGTCCCGCTGGGTGAAGAGCACCTGGTCGATGAGCTCCGAGGGCCGCAGGTCCCGAACCTTTCCCCCGATGGTGGAGGCGCAAAAGGCGCAGCCCATCCGGCAGCCCACCTGGCTGGAGATGCACACCGTGTTGCCGTGGTGGTACTGCATGAGGACCGTCTCGATGCAGTTGCCGTCCATCAGCTCCCACAGGTACTTCACCGTCCCGTCCAGCCTGGACACCTGCCTGCGGGCCACCCGCAGCACGTCGATGTAGTAGAGCGCCTCCAGCTTCTCCCGCAGGGGCTTGGACAGGTTGGTCATCTCCCCGAAGGAGACCGCCCCCTGCTGGTGGAGCCAGGTGAAGATCTGGCGGCCCCGGAAGGCCGGCTCTCCCATGTCCTTCAGGGCCTGGGTGAGCTCCTCCAGGGTCATGGATTTTATGTCTTCTCTCATAACTTCCTCATTTTACAGAGATAGAAGCCGTCGGTATCGTGGCGCTGGGGCCACAGGGTCAGATGCCCCTCCGGCGCCTCCCACCCCGGATGCAGGGCAAAGGGCTCCGGCACAAACTCCGGGTGGGCGTTCAGGAAGGCCGCCGTCACGTTCCCGTTCTCCTCCGGCAGAATGGTGCAGGTGGAGTAGAGCAGCGTGCCGCCGGGGCGCACATACCGGCAGGCGTTGTCGAGGATGGCTCTCTGGACCGCCGGCAGGCCCTTCAGGGCCTCCGGGTCCTTGTAGCGGATCTCCGGCTTCTTGCGGATGACCCCCAGGCCGGAGCAGGGCACGTCGCAGAGGACCACGTCGAAGGCGTCGTTCCACTCCGGTCGGTTCTCCCGACCGTCGGCCAGCCGGGTGGTCATGCAGCCGATCCCCAGCCGCTGAGCCCCCTTCTCCATCAGTTCCAGCTTGTGGGGGTGGATGTCGCAGGACAGGATCTCCCCCCTGTTCTCCATATCCGCCGCGGCGGCAAAGGACTTGCCTCCCGGCGCGGCGCACACATCCAGCACCCTGTCCCCGGCCTTCGGCCCCGCCGCCAGGACGGACAGCCGGGCCGCGGCGTCCTGGACCCGGAAACAGCCCTCCTGAAAGGCGGGCATCTGCTCCAGGTCCCCTCCGCCGGAGATGGTCCCGCAGCCCTGAAGCCAGGGATGGGGGTGGAAATCCGCCCCGGCGTCTGCCAGGGCCTTTGCCAGCTCCTCCGGCGTACACCGCAGGGGGTTGTGCTGGATCACCAGAGGGGCCGCCTCGTTGTCGGCGGCCAGGAAGGCCTCCGCCTCCTCCCGGCCCAGCAGCGCCAGGAGCCGCTTCGCCAGCCACCAGGGGTGGCTGTAGCGGATGGAGAGGTATTCCGGCGGGTCCTCCCCGGGAATGGCGGGCAGCCGCTCCTTGTTGGTGCTGAGCTTCCGCAGCACGGCGTTGACCAGCCCCGCAGCACGCTGGCGGCGGTGGTGCTTCACCATCTCCACCCCCTGGCTCACCGCGGCGCTGTCCGGCACCCGGTCCATGAAGAGGATCTGGCAGGCCCCCAGCCGCAGCACGTCCCGGACGAAGGGCTCCAGCTTCTCCACCGGCTGGGCGCAGTACTGCCCCAGGTAGAAGTCCAGCAACGCCGCGTTCTGCAGCACG
>CALWYI010000091.1 GCA_944385715.1 uncultured Oscillospiraceae bacterium
GTCACCGACACCAACGACGCCGACGGCGTGGCGAAAGCCATTGCGCGCTTCTGCTTTGACTGAGCGGTAAGAGACTTCATTCGTGCATATCGAAAAGACGGTCGTGAGATTTTCTCACGACCGTCTTTGTATGTTGGCATATCAGCTGTCCAGGTTGATGTTGCTGCGGCTGTTGCGCAGCCTTGCCATGGCCCGGGCCAGCATGGCCTGGTTGGCCCGGAACTGGGCCTGGCTGTGGGCCTGACGCAGGGCCTCCTCCGCCTGGCGGCGGGAGCGCTCCGCGCGGCTGCGGTCCACCTCCTCCGGCCACTCGCAGGTCTGGGCGAAGAGGACCGTGTGGTGGGGACCCACCTCCATATAGCCCTCGGAGTTCACCGCCTCGCGCCACTGGCCGTTCTGCTTGATCTTCACCGTGCCGGGCCGCAGCACCACGATCATGGGCACATGGCCCTTGAGGATGGTCCACTCCCCGTCGCTGGCGGTAAAGGTCAGGGCCTCGATGTCCCCGGAGAAGAAGCTGTGCTCCGGGGTCAGTATCTCGAAGGGGAAGGTGTTCTCAGCCATGCTTCGCCATCTCCTTTGCCTTCTCGATGGCCTCGTCGATGTCGCCCACCATGGTGAAGGCGCTCTCCGGCAGGTCGTCCACCTCGCCGTCCACGATGGCACGGAAGCTGCGGATGGTGTCCTTCAGGGGGACGAACCGGCCGGGCTTGCCGGTAAAGGCCTCCGCCACGTTCATTGGCTGGGACAAAAACTGCTGGATCTTCCGGGCCCGGTAGACCACCTTCCGGTCCTCCTCGCCCAGCTCATCCATGCCCAGGATGGCGATGATGTCCTTTAGCTCATTGTAGCGCTGGAGGCACTCCTGGACCCGGCGGGCCACCTCGTAGTGCTCCCTGCCCACGATGGCGGGGTCCAGAATCCGGGAGTTGGACTCCAGGGGGCTCACCGCCGGGTAGATGCCCATCTCCGCGATGTGGCGGGAGAGGACGGTGGTGGCGTCCAGGTGGGAGAAGATGGTGGCGGGGGCGGGGTCGGTGAGGTCGTCGGCGGGGACGTAGATGGCCTGGACGGAGGTGATGGAGCCGCTGCGGGTGGAGGTGATGCGCTCCTCCAGGGCCCCCAGCTCCTCCGCCAGGGTGGGCCGGTAGCCCCCGGCGGAGGGCATCCCCCCCAGCATGGCGGACACCTCGTTGCCCGCCTGGACGTAGCGGAAGATGTTGTCAATGAAGAGCAGCACGTCCTGGTTCATCTGGTCCCGGAAGTACTCCGCCATGGTGAGGCCCGTGAGGGCCACCCGCATACGGGAGCCCGGGGGCTCGTTCATCTGGCCGAAGGCCATGGCGGTCTTGCTGATGGCGCCGGAGGCGCGCATGTCGTGGATGAGGTCGTTGCCCTCCCGGCTGCGCTCGCCCACGCCGGTAAACACGGAGTAGCCGCCGTGCTCCTTGGCGATGTTGTAGATGAGCTCCATGATGAGGACGGTCTTGCCCACGCCGGCGCCGCCGAAGAGGCCGATCTTGCCGCCCTTGGCGTAGGGGGTGAGAAGGTCGATGACCTTGATGCCGGTTTCAAAGAACTCGATTTTGGGGCTCAGGTCCTCATAGACCGGGGCGCTGCGGTAGATGCCCCAGCGCTCGCCCTCCATGGGCTTGCCGCCGTCGATGGGGTTGCCCAGCACGTCCACCACCCGCCCCAGGGTCTGCTCCCCCACGGGGACCTGGATGCAGCTGTGGGTGTTGGTGACCTTCATGCCGCAGCTGAGGCCGTAGGTGGCCTCCAGGGCGATGCAGCGGCACTCGCCGGGGCTGGTGTGGGAAGCCACCTCCAGGTGGACGCCGTTCTCCGTCACCAGCAGGTCGTGGATCCGGTAGGCTTCCCCCATGGGGTAGCGTATGGTCAGGACAGGGCCGCTGATCCTGGCGATGATGGCTTGCTGCCGTTCTTTTTCCCTTGGCGCGGGAATAGGCATAGGCGGCGCCTCCTTACTTGGTGTAGTGGGATCGCCCTCCATGGCGGCGCCGCTGCCGCTGATCTCGGCGATCTCGTTGGTGATCTGGGTCTGCCGGGCCATGTTCAGGTCCAGGCTCAGCTGCTTGAGCAGCTCGTCGGCGTTCTTGGTGGCGCTCTGCATGGCGTTCATCCGGGCGTAGTGCTCCGCGGCGTAGGACTGGACCAGAGCGTCGAAGATCCGGGAGATCAGGAACTGGGGCACCAGCTGGTCAAAGACCTCCTGGGGGGAGGGATCATAGATCACGTCCCGCAGGTTTTCCGTGGCCTTCACCTTCTGAAAGTCGGTGAGGCGGATGGGAAGCAGACGGCTCTTCCGGGGCTCCAGCACCGGGCGGCCATCCTCGCCGCAGTAGAGGGTGAAGAAGATGAAGATCTCGTCGGTGCGGTTGGCGTCGAAGGACTCCATCACGTTGTAGGCCAGCTGGGTGGCGTTGTAGAGGGAGGGGTCCTGGGCGATGCCGGCCACCTCGTACTCCGGCTCGATGCCCCGCTTGCGGAAGAACTGGGTGGCGATCATGCCCACCGTCACCACATAGTAGTCGGAGGTCTGCTTGCTGATCTCCTCGTAGGCCATGTTGAGGATGTTGGTATTGTAGCTGCCCGCCATCTCCTTGTCGCCGGCCACAACGATGTAGGCCCGGCGGTGGCCCCGGTGGGTCCGCAGGTAGGGGTGGTCCACCCCCTGGGAGGACTCCAGGATATCCTTCATGGCGGACTGGAGCCGCAGGAAGTAGGTGTTGTTGTAGGGAATGTGGACGGCAAACTTCCGCATCCGGGCGGAGGAGACCATCTGCATGGCGTTGGTGATCTTCCGGGTCTGGCCCACCGCCGCGATGTGGTGACGGATCTCGCTGACGTTCTGCATAGGCTACGCCTCCCAGCCTTCTGCAAAGGCCCGGATGGCCTTGCGCAGGTCCTCGGCGGAGTCGTCGTCCAGCTTGTGGGTGGTGTCGATGGTGGCCATCAGCTCCCCGTGCTCCTTCCGCAGGAACTGGAGAAGGCCTGCTTCAAAGGCGGACACGGACTTCACCGGCACGGCGGCCAGGACGTCCATCTGGAAGGCGGTGAGGAGGGCTGTCTGGTCCGCCAGGGTCTGGATCTCCTCCCGGGGCTGCTTGAGGAGCTCCGTCATCCGCTCGCCCCGGTCCAGCAGCTTCTTGGTGGCGGCGTCCACGTCGGCGCCGAACTGGGCAAATACCGCCATGTCCCGGTACTGGGCCACCTCCAGCCGGAGGCTGCCGGACACCTTCTTCATGGCGTCGTACTGGGCCGCCCGGCCCACACGGGAGACGCTCAGGCCCACGTTCACCGCCGGGCGGACGCCGGCGTGGAAGAGCTCGCTCTCCAGGTAGATCTGGCCGTCGGTGATGGAGATGACGTTGGTGGGGATGTAGGCGGAGATATCCCCGGCCATGGTCTCGATGATGGGCAGGGCGGTCATGGAGCCGCCGCCCTTCTCCGGGGACAGCCGGGCCGCCCGCTCCAGCAGCCGGGAGTGGAGGTAGAACACGTCGCCGGGGTAGGCCTCGCGGCCGGAGGGCCGCCGCAGCAGCAGGGACATGGCCCGGTAGGCCACGGCGTGCTTGCTCAGGTCGTCGTAGACCACCAGGGCGTCCTGGCCGTTGTACATGAAGAACTCCGCCACGGCGCAGGCGGCGTAGGGCGCCAGGTACTGCATGGCGGCGCTGTCGGCGGCGGTGGAGGCCACCACCACCGTGTGGTCCATGGTGCCGCTCTCCTGGAGACTGTGGACCAGGGATGCCACGCTGGAGGCCTTCTGCCCGATGGCGCAGTACACGCAGATGACGCCGGAGGTCTTCTGGTTCATCATGGCGGAGAGAGCGATGGAGGTCTTGCCGGTCTGGCGGTCGCCGATGATCAGCTCCCGCTGGCCCCGGCCGATGGGGATCATGCTGTCCACCGCCAGGATGCCGGTCTCCAGGGGGGTGTCTACCGGGGAGCGGTCCATGATGGCGGGGGCGGCGGCCTCCACCGGGCGGAAGGCCCGGGTCTCCAGGGGCAGACCGTCCAGGGGGCGGCCGATGGGGTCGATGACCCGGCCCAGCAGCTCCCGGCCCACGCAGATGTCCGCCACCCGGCCGGTGCCCCGGGCCACGCTGCCGGGGCGGACGCTGCCGCCGCTGAGCAAAGCGGCGCTGACGCCGTCCAGGCTCATGTCCAGGGCGATGCCGTACATGTCGCCGGCGAACTCCAGCAGCTCACCATACTTGGCTCGGGAGAGACCGGACACGTGGACGATGCCGTCGGCGCAGCTGTCCACGGTGCCGTACTCGAAGCTGACCATCTGGGGCTGGAAGCCGGCAAATTTGTTTTTCAGAAAAGCTCCGATGGAGCTCTGGTCAAAATCCAGCATAGGCACGCCTCCGTCAGGCCAGATTCTGCTTCAGGGCCGCCAGCTGGGCGGCGTAGCTGAAGTCGTAGGCCCGGCCGTCCACATAGGCGGCGAAGCCCCCGATCAGGTTGGGGTCCACCATCTGCTCCAGGGCCAGGCGGCAGCCCAGGATGTTCTCCAGCTGGGCGGTGATGTTCTTGATCTCGATGGGGGAGCAGGGCTGGGCGGTCTTGAGGATGCCCCGGCGCAGACCCTTCTTCTCGGCGGTGCCGGAGACGATGTTGTGGCGGATGTCCTCGTCGAAGGACAGCACCCGCCGGGCCAGATCGATGGCCAGGGAGGCAAGCTCACTCTTGCTCTCATCCAGGGCCCGCTGCCGCTCCTCCTTGGCGTCGGAGCGGGCCTGCTCCACGATGTGCTGGGCCTCGGCCTTGGCGTCGTCGATGTACTGCTGGCCGGCGGCCTGGGCCTGCTTGCGGCCCTCCGAGAGCAGTTCCTCGCAGGTGGCCTGGACCTCCGCCATGCGGGCGTCGTAGTCCCGCTTGGTCTTCTCCGCCTCCTCCTTGCGCTGGGCGGCGTCGTCCAGCTGGGACTGGATCCGATTCTCACGGTCCACCATGAACTTGCGCACCGGCTTCCAGATCAGCACCCGCAGCAGGAGATACAGCACCAGGATGTTCACCAGATGGATGGCGATGTCGATGGGGTAGAGTTCCATGAACCAGCCCCCCTTACGCCATGGTGAAGATGATAATGAGGGCGGTGACCAGGCCGTAGATGGCGCAGGACTCCGTCAGGGCAAGGCCCATCATCAAAGACGCGCTGATCTTGCCGGAGGCCTCCGGCTGGCGGGCGGTGGCGTCCACGGCCTTGCCGGTGGCAAGACCCATGCCCAGACCGGCAAAGGCGCAGGGCAGCAGGGCCAGGGCGGCGGCGATAGCAATCAATCCGGTATTCATGTCAGTTTTCCTCCATTTCACATGTTCAGAAGGCGGGGGCGGCGTTACTCCACCGCCTCGCCGATATAGGTCAGGGTCAGGGTGATAAAGATGTAGGTCTGGATCAGGGGGTGGAATACGTTGAAGTACAGCCCCAGCACGCTGGGGAAGCCGATGGCGGCGTTGCCCAGGGCGGAGTAGAGCAGGTCCATGACGATCATGCCGCCCAGCATGTTGCCGAAGAGACGGCAGGCCAGGGACACCGGCACCGCCAGCTCCGAGACGATCTTGATGGGGAATACCGCCACGGTGGGCTGGGCCAGGGACTTGATCCGTCCCCCCAGTCCCTTTTTCTTCAAACCGTAGAAGTTGATGAGGACAAAGGTCACCAGGGCCAGGGCGAAGGTCATGGTGATGTCCGCCGTGGGGGCCCGGACGCCCAGCAGCTCCACCGCGGCGCAGCTCACCAGAAACACCGCCACCGTGAAGATGTAGGAGGGCAGGCCGTCCCCCAGACCGCCGGTGTTGGACTTGGTGTAGCTGCAGACGTACTCCACGCAGATCTCCAGCACGTTCTGGATGCCGTGGGGCTTGTCGGTCATCCGGGGGATCACCAGCAGCCGGATCAGCACCGCCAGCACCAGCAGTACCGCCATCACCACCCAGGTCACCACCACCGTGGAGCTGACGGTGACGCCGCCCAGGTCTACCCGGGGGGCCCAGATGCTCACGGAGAAGGCCTCCGCAGGCTTATCGCCCAGCAGCAGCTGCAAAAGCCGCTCCACCAGGCACCACAGCCCGGCGATCAGGAGGACCGTGGGCCAGAGGGCCTGCTTGCGGGTGACCTGCTGACCGCTGGAGGCGGCCTGCAGGGCGATGTGCCGCCGCCACAGGAAGCCGCCCGCGGCCATGGCCAGGCCCAGCACCAGCAGCGCGTATCGCAACAACAGTTCAGGCAATGTGTTCAACCCTTCTTTCCTTTGCGCGCAGAGATGAATTTGACCACCGCACCGATGATGAGAAGGGAGGAGATGGTCATAGCGCAGATCAGCAGCTGCTCCCTGGCCAGGAAGGCGCAGGTCAGCAGAGCCGCGAAGGGGCAGAGGAACTGCGCCGCAAAGGGCCAGATCTTCAGCTTGCCCGCGCCCACGGCGTTGACCGCCAGCAGCAGCAGCGCCAGCTGTACGCCGCCGAAGACCACGCCCAGTAGAAATCCCAGCATAAAGCCTCCCTTCCACCGGCTGCGGCCGGTGGTCTGTTCCCTGTAAACGCTCATTTTTTCACATAGTGGGTTATAGCACCTTTTTCCCCCATGGTCAATCTTTTTCAGGGGGGAAGAGGAGAAAATTCTATTAAGTTCACAAAAATTTCATAGCTGCCCAGGGAATGTACGACCAGTTTTTCTATCCGGCGGCGGGCCGGGACCGGCAGGGTACGGACAGACGCGGCTGGCCCTCTGTTCCCGGTGGGCGGACGAAAAACGCCGGCACGGTGAGGCCGTGCCGGCGGGAGATGCGGGGGTTCCGCACTGCGGGTCTGGCAGGAATTACGGCCTGCGGAGACAGGCGCTCTCTCAGGCCCGGGCCTGACAGAGGGTGAGGCCCTTCTCCGTCACCAGATAGGTCATGAGGACGTCGTGATCCTCCACAGGGATGTCCTCCGTCACCAGCCGGCTGCGGCAGAGCAGCATGGTGGGACAGGTGATGCGGGGCAGGTAGCGGTCATAGTAGCCGCCGCCGTAGCCCAGCCGCTGGCCCTTGGCGTTGCCGGTGCAGCAGGGGACGATGGCAAGATCGAAGTCCCGGGGCTCCACCAGAGGACAGTGGAGCTTGGGGGCCAGGATACCGTACTTGCCGCTGACCAGGTCGCTGAAGTCCTGGACCTGCCGGGCCTCCATGACGCCGGGGGTGGTGCACAGGGGCACCGCCAGGATCTTGCCGTCCTGGAAGGCGGCGCGCAGGATGGCGGTGGTGTCGATCTCCCGGTCGCTGCCCACGTAGCAGAAGATGGTGCGGGCCTTCTGGTAGGCCGGGGAGTTGGTCACCAGACGGCAGATGGCCGCGTCCGCCTCCCGGCAGTAGGTGGGGGAGAGGTTCTTTACCGCTCCGGCGACCATGGCCCGGAGCTCACTTTTTGTCACGGGCCGCTCCTTTCAGGTAGGCGAACCAGAACAGGGCGCCTACACACACGCCGCCCACGATGTTGCCCAGGGTCACGGGAATCAGATTGCCCGTAAAGTAGTTGCCCCAGGTGAGGCTCTCCAGCGCCACGCCGGCGCTCTCAGCCGCCTCCACATAGGCGGCGTTGCCCTTGGCGAAGAGACCCAGCATGCAGTAGGTCATGTCGGCGATGGAGTGGTTGAAGCCGCAGGTGACGAAGAACATCACCGGGGCCCAGGCGCCGATAAAGCGGCTGACGCCGTCCTTGCCGGAGAGGGAGAGCAGCACGCCGATGGTCACCAGGATGTTGCAGAGAACGCCCATGAAGAAGGCGTTCTGGAAGGGCATGGTCATCTTGCCCGCCGCCACCTTCATGGAGTAGGCGGCCAGGGCGTTGCCGCCGGCGCTGAGCCAGCCGAACTGGGCGCAGATGAAGGAGAGGACCATGGAGCCGATGAAGT
>CALWYI010000092.1 GCA_944385715.1 uncultured Oscillospiraceae bacterium
CCTTCACCATGCGGGTAAGGATATAGTTGGTGGTGCCGTTGAGGATGCCGGCGATCTCCTGGATCTGGTTGCCGGCCAGGCACTGGAACAGAGGCCGCAGCAGGGGGATGCCGCCGCCCACGCTGGCCTCGAAGAGGTAGTTGACGTTCTTCTCCCGGGCGATCTCCAGCATCTCCCGTCCGTGGGAGGCCACCAGCTCCTTGTTGGAGGTGACCACGTGCTTGCCCGCCAGCAGGCAGCGGCGGGTAAACTCCAGGGCGATCTTCGCCCCGCCGATGGACTCCACCACCACGTCCAGCTCCGGATCGTTCTCCAGGATGGCAAAGTCCTTCACCGCCTTATCGGCATAGGGGGTAGCGGATAAGTCCCGCACATCCAGAATATACTTGAGGTTGAGGGGCTCTCCCAGCTTCCCGGCGATGGAGTCGGCGTTCATCCGCAGCACCTCCGCCACGCCGCCGCCCACCGTGCCGAATCCCATAATCGCAAAATTTGCCATGGTTCTCTCCTTACTCCCCGGCGCTCAGCCCGCCAGGATCTCAAACTTGATGACGCCCTCCACCATCTCGGCCCGGGCAATGAGTCCCTCCAGGCTCTCCGCCATCTCCGACGTCTCCGCCGAGATGGTCACCGCCGCGCAGCCATTGGTGGGAATACTCTGGTTGATGGTCAGTATATTCGCGCCGCTCCCGGCAAAAATAGACAGTACGTTGCTCAGCACACCGGGATTATCCTTCAGCATGGTGTAGAAGGTGATGATGTGCCCCGCCTTCATGTTGTTGAAGGGCTGCACCGCGTCCTTATATTTGTAGAAAGCGCTGCGGCTGATGCCCACCTGGCGGGTGGCCTCGCCCACGGTGCCCGCCTCCCCGGTCTGCATCCGCTGCTTGGCCTCGGCCACCTTGATGAAGATCTCCGGCAGCGCCTCGGCCGCTACAATATAATATTTTGTTTTCGCTCCCATGTGTATTCCTCCCATGGCCACATGTCTTTGTGTGGTGCTATTTTACCACACCCTTCCCCCGGTTACAACCACCATTTCCGGGCAAAATTCAACAAACTTTTCCAGCCCCCGTCCCAAAAAGGAGTACAGATTATCCATATGTCACAGATAAATGTCTTTTTGAAACGGACAATCGTGGTCCTGCTGTGGCTGGCAGGGCTGTATATCTTCTTCCGGTGGCTGCTGCTGGCGCTGCTGCCCTTTCTGCTGGCCCTGGGGCTGGCCGCGGTGGTGGAGCCCCTGGTCCAGCGGGTACGGCGGCGGCTCCGGGTCCGGCGCTCCTTCGCGGCGGCGGCGGTGACCACCCTTCTGCTGCTGACCATCGGCGGCGCCGCGGCGCTGCTGCTGATCCGCCTGGTACTGGAGCTGCAGACCTGGTCCAGCCGCCTGCCGGAGGCCGTGGAGCGGTTTCCCCAACTGTGGAACGGCATGCTGGACAAGATGGACTCCTGGTATGCCGCCTGTCCCGTATTCCTCCGCTCCGCCCTGGACGGCATGGCCCGGCAGCTGATGGAGGAGGGGCCCTCCCTGGCGGGGACCGCCAGTACCTGGCTGATGGAGGCGGTGTCCGCCCTGCTGGCCGCCCTGCCGGGTATCGGCCTCTTTCTGGTGACCACGGTGCTGGCCATCTACTTCACCAGTCTCTCCTACCCCGCCATCTTGTCCTTTCTCAAACGGCAGCTGCCGGAGAAGTGGCAAAAGCGCTGCCGCAGTGCCGCCCAGTGCTGCCGCTCCACCATCCTCAAGTGGATGCGGGCGGAGCTGCTCCTGATCCTCCTCACCTTCTCCATCCTCTTCGCCGGATTCATCTGGATGGGCCTGGACTACGCCCTGCTGGCCGCCGCCTTCACCGCCCTGGTGGACGCCCTGCCGGTGCTGGGGGTGGGGGCGGTGCTGATCCCCTGGGCCATCCTCTCCCTCCTGCTGGGGAATACCGGCCGGGGACTGGCCCTGCTGGCGCTCTACGCGGTGACCACCCTCACCCACTCCCTGGTGGAGCCAAAGCTCCTGGCAGGCCAGGCGGACCTGCCGCCCATCAGCGCCCTTCTGGCCATGTATCTGGGGTTCCATTTCATGGGGGTGGGCGGCATGATCCTGCTGCCGGTGTTCCTGCTGCTGGTCAAGCAGCTCCAGGACGCCGGGGTGATCCGGCTGTGGAAATAAAAAGCGGGGTCCGGGCCTGTACAGGCCCGGACCCCGTCTCGCACGCCGCATCAGTTCTTGTCCGCCGGAGAAGCCCCCTGCTCCTCCGGGGTGGTGGATACCGGCTCAGTCTCCGGGGCGGCGGGAGTCTCCTCCGCCGGGGCACTCTCCGCCGCAGTTGCGCTCTCTGCCGCCGGGTCCCCGGTCTCTCCGGCGGCCTCAGCGGCGGCTGCCGCCAGCGCCGCCTGTCTGGTCACAAACAGGGCCTCCCGGCCGTGGGGGTGGCGGCGCTTGCCGATGATCAGCACCACAAAGGCCGCCAATACCAGCAGAAGGCTCAGCACCTGGGACACCCGGATGGGCTTGTCGAAGAGGGTACAGTCGAAGAGGTACAGGCTGTCGGTCCGCAGGCCCTCGATCCAGGCCCGGCCCATGCCGTACCAGATGAAGTAGAAGCAGGTGTTCTCCCCGTCAAAGGTCCTGGCCTTGGAGATGAGGAACACGATGAGCAGCAGGCCGACCACGTTCCACAGGCTCTCGTAGAGGAAGGTGGGGTGGACCTCGATGTACTCCGTGGCGGAGGTCCAAAGCCGCATCCGCCAGGGCAGGGTGGTCTCCCCGCCGAAGGCCTCCCGGTTCATGAAGTTGCCCCAGCGGCCCACCGCCTGGCCGATGAGGAGGCCCATGACCCCCAGGTCCGCGAAGGCCCCGAAGGACAGCTTTTTCTTTTTGCAGAAGATCAGAAGGACGATGAAGGCCGTGATTACCGCGCCGTAGATGGCGAGGCCCCCGTCCCAGACGGACACCATCTTCCCCCAGTTGAAGCTGCCGTCAGGGTTCCGGTAGAGATCCAGGTAGAAGATGACGTAGTAGAGCCTGGCGCCGATGATGCACAGCGGGATCTGCCAGACGATCATGTCGTAGACGTTGTCCTCGGTGAGACCGTAGTCCTTGGCCCGCCAGCTGCAGAACAGCACCGCCAGAATGAGGCCCAGGGCGATGATGATGCCGTACCAGTAGATGCCGTTGCCGATGTCGATGGCCACCGGGGACGGGTTGAACTCCCAGTCCCCGAAGAGGCCGGGAAAGCTGATGGGCATGTCGCTTCTTGCGTACATAAAAATGGTTCCTCCTCAGGAAAATTCTGTGGGAACAGGGCGCTTTTACCCATCCTGCTCCATCTCTCCGCCCAATGGCCGGATCACGGATATGGCCGCGTGCTCCTGCGTGAGCTCCTCCCGCAGGAAGGCCTCCACGTCCGCCTTGGCAACGGTGTCGAAGATCTCCGGCAGGCGGTAGTAGTCAAAGCCCCGGAAGCAGCCCTCCGCCAGGCTCACGGCGATGTTCTCAAAGGAATTGAGGCTGCGGATGGCCTGACCGTAGGCGGCGCGGCGGATCTGCTGGTAGAAGGCCTCGTCGATGCCCTCCTCCCCCAGCCGCCGGGCCTCCCGGGTGATCTCGTCGAACACCCGCCAGGGGTCCCGGGCGTCGCCGCCCACGTAGAGGTAGGCCGCGCCGGGCATGACGTCGAAGTTGCCGCCCAGGCTTCCGTTGATGGCCCCCTCCTCGTAGAGGCGGGTATAGAGTGGGCTGCTGTCCCCGAAGAGCACGTCGCAGGCCATGTCGCCGATGACGCTCCGGCGCAGCAGCGCCTCGCCCCCGCCGCAGGGGCGGCACTTGTAGCCCCCCAGGAACAGGGGCATGGACACCTCCATGGCCAGCTCCTTCTCCCGGCAGTCCGGCTCGGCGCTCTCCTCGGCGCCGTAGTCCCGGGGGATGTCCTCCCCCCGCTCCGCCGGCAGGATCTCCTTCGCCAGACTTGCCACCCGGTCCATCTCCACGTCGCCCACACACACCAGCACCATGTTGCCGGGGACGTAGAAGGCCCGGTGGCAGTCGTAGAGCACCTGGGGGGTAATGGACTGGATGCTCTCCACCGTCCCCGCCACCGGGATGCGGATGGGGCTCTCCCGGTAGAGGCACTCCATGAGGTTCGCGTACACCCGCCACTCCGGGTCGTCCTCGGTCATGCGGATCTCCTGGGCGATGATGCCCCGCTCCTTGGCCACGCTCTCCTCGGTAAACCAGGGGACGGATACAAAGCTGAGGAGGATGCGGAGATTGTCGTAGAAGTGCTCCGTGGACTCAAAGTAGTAGGCGGTCATGGACCCGGATGTGAAGGCGTTTTCCACCGCCCCGTTCTTGGCCAGCTCCTGGAGAGCGTTGCCCTCCCGGGTGTCAAACATCTTGTGTTCCAGGTAGTGGGCGATACCCGCAGGGGTATCTTTCCACTGGCCGTCCTGCCGGTAGCGCATGTCCATGCCGCCGTAGCGGGTGGCAAAGAAGGCGTAGCGCTTGGCGTGGAAGGGCTTGTGGACCACCAGGACGGTGAGCCCGTTGGACAGGGTCCGCCGGGAGACCGTCTCCCCCAGCCGGGGATATTCCCGCACCTCCATGGTCACGCCTCCTTTCCCTTTAGGAAGTAGATGGTGTCGGGCTTGACGCAGGACGCCGCCTGCCGCACCCGCTCCTCCGTCACCGCCGACACCGCCTCCAGCAGCAGTGGCAGAGACTCGTCGCTGCCGGTGGCCGCCTGGCCCATGGCGTAGTCCTCCAGGCCGCCGGCGGAGTCCTCCAGGGAGAGGAGGCTGTTGCGCAGGGAGCTTCTGGCCCCCTGAAACTCCCAGTCCTCCCACCGGCCCTCCTGCAGGGCCTCCAGCTGGGCCATGATCTCCGTGACCGCCCGATCGTAGTTGGCGGTCTCAATGCCGGAGGACACGGTGACCAGGCCCTTGGCCCGGTGGTAGGTGCTGCCGGCGTAGTAGCATAGGGAGAGCTTCTCCCGGACGTTCAGGAAGAGCTTGGAGTTGCTGGTGCCGCCGAACATGGCGTTCATGACCATGGTGGCGGGCATGTCCTGGCTGTCGGTGCGGAAACCGATGCCCAGCTTGCCCTGGCTCACGTCCATGGTCTCCTCCACCACCCGGCACTCCTCCGGCGCCGCCTTGCGGACCGTGGCCGCCGGCTCCACCGCCCTCTGCCGGGGCAGGGCGGCAAAGGCCCGGGCAAAGGCCCCGGCCACCCGCTGCTCCCTGGCCGCCCCGCAGTAGAACAGCTCCAGCCGGGCAGCGGGCAGAATGGTCTGGTAGTGGCTGTTGAGCCGCTGGAGGGAGATGCGCTCCACGTCCCTGGCGGTGCCCAGGCGGCTGAGGCCGTAGGGCTCCCCCTGGCACATCACCTCCAGGAGCCGCCGGGCGGCGTAGACCCGCTTGTCGTTGATATCGCTGCGGATGAGGTCCGCCAGGTTGGCCCGCTCGCTCTCCAGGTAGTCCCCCCGGAGCCGCCCGTTGCGGGTGGCGGGGCTCAAAAACAGCTCCCCCAGCAGATCCGCCATGGGCTCCAGCAGCCGCTCCCCGTCGGGGAGAAAGCGCTCGTCCACGCAGCTGGCCACAAAGCCGAAGACCTGGTTCTCCCCCTTCTTGCGGACCGTGGGCTCCAGGCGGGCGCCGTAGAGCCGGTCCAGCTGGGCGGAGAGGGCGCGCATGTCCGGGAAGCGCTGGGTCCCCCGGCCCAGCACATTCACCAGCAGGGCGTTGCGCCCGGCGGTCTCCTTCGCCAGGGGCATCACCAGCTGGGCACTGAAAAAGCCGGTCTTGAACTTCTCCGAGGGAATACAGGTGAGATATACGTTGTCCATGAGCATCTGCCGCGCCATGTGCCGTCCTCCCCTTCTTTTGTCAAATCCCAGATAGTATATACCATTTTCTCCAGAGTTTCCATAGGTTCCGCAGAATTTAATGGTTCTTTCAAAAATTCCCGGAGCAAAGGGCGGAAAAACGCCGCCTCCCCGGGGGGAGGCGGCGCTCCGTTGGGCCGCGGACGCGGCTCAGTTCTTGATGATAAACTGACCGATCACCTTGCTGAGGGCGCCGCCCAGAAGGCCGCACACCGCCGCCTCCAGGGGGATGTTGAGGGAGAAGAAGGCCAGGATGATGGCCCATACGCCGCTGCCCGCAAAGTAGGTGTTCTGGAAGAACAGTATCACCATGCCCACGAAGAACACGGTGTTGGTCAGGGACCCCGCCACGGAGGTGACCACCGCAGACCACACGCCGGCGTGGTCCCACCGGTGGAGCAGGCGGTACAGAAGGCCCGCCACCACGCCGATCAGAATCCGGGGGAGCAGGCAGGTGGCAAAGGTGGCCAGGGGATTGAGGCCCATGAGGGCCGTACCGAAGGCGTCCATGCCGAAGCACTGGGCAAAGCTGGTGGCGCCGAACACCGCCCCCAGCAGGCCGCCGTACAGGGGCCCCAGGACGATGCCGCCGATGACCACCGGGATAGCCAGGAAGGTGATGGACACGATGCCCACCTTCAGGTAGCCCAGGGGGGTGAAACTCATGATCAGGATGATGGCCATCAGTATCGCCGTAAGTGTGATCCGATGGACGCTGCTGCTGCGATTCATATGCTCTTTTCTCCTTTGAGGGTATTTCACCTCGTGCTGTCGTCTCCCGCCGGGAGTACGGCGCACAAATTTATCACAACGGCGTATGCCGCAATGACCTTACGGTTTCCGGCTCCTTGGCTGGTTGCTCTCGTAGAGGTACCGCAGCCCCTTGAGGGTCAGGTCCTCGTCCAGGGTGATCTCCCGGCGGCAGTAGGCCGTGGCCAGCGCCGCGGAGCCGCCGGTGGCCACCACCCTGGCCCCCGCCATCCCCGGCAGGGCCCGGTAGCGGTCGATGAAGCCGTCCACCATCAGGGCGCTGCCCATCAGCAGGCCGCAGCGCATGGCGTCGGCGCTGTTGCGGCCCAGGCAGTCCTCCTCCCCCACCCCCAGGGCGATGGAGGGGAGCAGAGCCGTGGCGGACTTGAGGAGGGACGCGCTGGCCCGGATCCCCGGCAGGATGCATCCCCCCAGATAGGTGCGGCTCCCGTCCACCACCGCCAGCGTGGTCACCGTTCCCGCGTCAATGATAATGATGGGCGCGCCGTACTCCGTCAGGGCCGCCAGGGTGTCCGCCACCAGATCCCCTCCCAGCTGGGAGGGGTCGTCGATGCGGATGCGAAAGCCGGTGCGGACGCCGGGCCCCACCCGCAGCACCTGAGCCCCCGTCAGCCGCCCCACGGCGGCCTCCACCAGGCCCGTCAGCTCCGGGACCACGGAGGAGAGGATGCAGCCGGTGAGATCCTCCCGGCTCAGGCCGTTCATCCGCAGCAGGTCGTAGAGCACCGCCGCGTACTCGTCGGCGCTGCGCTCGGTCTGGGCGGAGAGCTTAGCCCGCAGGCGCAGCGTCTCCCCCTGGAACACCCCCAGCGACACGTTGGAGTTGCCGATGTCGATGGCCAGCAGCACGGTGAACGCCCCCTCTCTCTTTTTCAGCCCCAGTGTACCACAGCCCTTCCGCCGATACAATGCCTATTTTGCCCGATTTTTGCGCGTTCCGCAGCCAGATCCTTGCCCTATCCGGAAAAAAGTTTTCTTTTATCCCACTTTTTTCGCGCGGGCGGCTCTGTCAGAAAAATTCTCCTTTTTTTGCAATTCCCTCTTGACTTTTCAAAAGAAGCCGCTATAATAATACCTGTTCGCTACGAACATAGCGGGATTGTGTAAAGGTAGCACAGCGGACTCTGACTCCGTATGTGAGGGTTCGAATCCTTCTCCCGCTGCCAGCATCGGAGCAAGCGACATGTCGCTTGCTCCGATTTTTTGCATAAATAAGAGGC
>CALWYI010000093.1 GCA_944385715.1 uncultured Oscillospiraceae bacterium
CTTTCATTCTCCCTCCGGGAGACAGCCTGCCGCCAGCCGCTCCGCCAGGAAGGCTCCCACCGCCGCGCTCTCCCGACCGTCCTTGGGGATCACTACCCGCTGGCCGGGCCGGACCAGATACCAGCCCTTCTCATCCTCCTCCAGCCGGTCAAAGTCGGCGTAGGCGTGAAAGACCGTCTCGCCGTACTTCACCACCTCCGTCTCCACGCCGTCCTCCAGCAGGGACACCCGCCGGGGGCCGTCGGCGCGGAACTTCCGGTAGCGGCCCAGGGTCTGCCGCACCGCCAGCCCGGGCAGGGCCAGGTCAAAGGCCAGAAACAGCAATGCCACCACCAGGAACCCCAGGGTGAGCTCCCCCTGGGCCACCCACATCCAGCCCCCCACCAGGAAGCCCGCCGCCGGCAGCAGGGCCAGCAGCCGGGTGGCCCGCCGGACCTTGGGGTAGGCCGCCCAGGTCTCCCGGAGGTACGCCTCGTCCACATTCATTTCCATGGTGAAATACGCCGTCTTTTCTTCCATCGCCTTCGCTCCCTCTCCGTCTCGTCAGTCCGTTTCCGCCATCATCTCCATGGTGAGATCCAGATACTCCCCGTTGCGCCAGATCCGCACCGGCACCAGGTCCCCCACGTGGAGCTCCCGGCGGATTGCCAGAATCTCCGAAGTGCTGGATACCTCCTGCCCGTTGAAGGAGACGATGTAGTCCCCCACCAGGATGCCGGCGTTGTCGCCGCTGAGGCCCTCTGTCACCGATATGATCTCCAGGCCCCGGCCGCCGTCCGGCAGCGTCTCGGGGATCACGCTGATGCTCAGGCCCAGCACCGGCTGGGGCTGGATCTCGCCGTACTGGATCATCTCGTTGATCCAGCGGACGGCGAGGCTGGTGGGGATGGCGAAGCCCAGGCCTTCGATGGTGTCGTCGCCGCTCATCATTTTGATGGTGTTGATGCCCACCACCTGGCCGTACTGATTGATGAGAGGACCGCCGGAGTTGCCGCTGTTGAGGGCGGCGTTGGTCTGGATCAGGGTCATGGTGACCCCCTCCACGTCCACATCCCGGTCAATGGCGGATACCAGGCCGTCGGTGAGGGTGTTGCGCAGCTCCACGCCCAGGGGGTTTCCGATGGCGTACACCCGGTCCCCCACCTTCAGGTCGTCGGATACGCCGAACTCCGCCACCGGCAGCGCAATGGCGTCGATCTTCAGCACCGCCAGGTCGTTGTCCTCGTCGTAACCCACCAGCCTGGCCCCATACTCCGTATCCACGCCGTAGCTGTCCGTGACCCACACCGCGCAGGACGAGCAGCCGGAGACCACGTGGTAGTTGGTGATGATATAGCCGTCCTCGCTGAAGATCACGCCGGTGCCCACGCTGTAGGCGGGCCCCTGCTCCCCCAGCACCGTCACCACCGACGGATTCACCTTCTCATAGACCTCCCCGGCGGTGAGAGGCTCCTCGGGGTGCTCCGCCGTCAGGACCAGCCGCGCGTCGCCGCCGGTGGGATAGCGCGCAATGGTGGTCTCCAGCTGGGAAAATTCCCCGGTGTCCCAGTAGTAGTCGTCCCCATAGGGCGGGTAGTAGTCCTCGTCCCAGCGTCCGCCGCCGGGCTGCGCCCGGGCAGACCACTCCCCATACCAGATGCCTACGCCCAGGCAGATGAGGGCCGCCAGCAGGCCCGCGCCGACCCATATCCGCCGCTTCCGGCGGCGCTTCTGCCGCTCGCCGGCCATGGCCCGCTTCCGGGCCCGTTCCGCCAGCATCCGCTCCGGCAGCTCCCGCTCGCAGCGCAGCTCCACCGGCTCTCCTCCGGCCCAGGGGCGGTATACGAGGACCACCTCGTCTTCATCCTGCCGGCGCTCAAACGTCATTGCCATGCTCTCTCTCCACTTTCCATCAGGTCTTGGTCATGCGGTTCTCCTCCGCCAGCTGCACCGTGAAGGCAAAGGTGGTCACGCCGTTTTCGCTGGTGGCGGTGATGGTCTCCCGGTGCTGCTCCAGAATGGTGCGGACGATATACAGCCCCAGCCCCACGCCGTCCTTGTCCTCGCTGCGGGACTTGTCCGTCTTGTGGAACCGCTCGAACAGCAGCGGCAGCTCCTCCGCCGGGATGGTGTCGCCGGTGTTGCGCACCGTCACCACCGCCTTGCGATCCTGCCGCTCCATCCCCAGGAAGAGGGTGCTGCCGGGAGCGGCAAACTTGGCGGCGTTCTCCAGGAGGTTGTAGACCACCTGGGTGAGAAGGTCGTTGTCGCCCATGACGATCACCGGCTCGTCGGGGATCTCCACGTCCACGTCCAGCCCCCGGTCGGTGATCTTCTTCTCCATGGACACCAGCACCCGGCGCATGGACTCTGAGAGGTCAAAGGGCTTTTTCTGCTTGATGAGGTCCAGGCTCTGGAGCTGTGACACGTCCAGCATCCGCCGCACCAGGCGGCTCAGCCGCCGGCTCTCGTCGGAGATGATCCGCAGGTACTGCTTCTCCTCCTCCGGGGAGATGACCCCGTCCAGGATGCCGTCGGCGTAGCCGGCGATGGTGGTCATGGGGGTCTTGAGCTCGTGGGAGATGTTGGCGATGAACTCCCGGCGCTGCTGCTCCGTCTTCTGCAGGGAGTCCGCCATGGCGTTGAAGGCCTTGGTCAGCTCCCCGATCTCGTCCTCCCGGCCGGTGTCGTGGACCCGGGCGTCGAAGTTGCCCTGGGCAAACTTCCGGGCGGCGATGGCCATGTCGTTGATGGGTTTGGTCTGCTGCATGGTGGTGGTGGCAGTGGCCACGAAGCCCACCAGCAGTACCGTGATGGCAGTCATGCCGAAGATGCCCAGGAAGGCCCGCCACATCTCCGTCATGGCGGTGGGCTCCATGATGGCCAGCACCGGGCCCGCCAGGACGGTGCCGTCCACCCCCGCCTGGGCGGGGATGGCCACCACGAACCGGGGCTTGTCATAGAGGCCCAGGTCGCTGTTGCCGGCGTAGGTCTCCCCCTTGGCCAGCTTCTCCCCCATGGCCGCCGGCAGCGTCAGCTCCTTGCCCGCCAGCTGGTCGTCGATGCTGATAAAGCCGTTGCGGCTGGGAATCCAGATGAGGAAGTCGATGTCCGACATCTCCTGGGCAGTGCGCACCAGCTCGATGAGCTTCTCATTGAGGGCTTTCAGCGCCTCCTGGTAGTCGTAGGGCGTGGCGGCCTGGGCGCTGGTGATCTCCTCCCGGACATACTCCTCCGCCTTTTCCGCCATGACCTGGGCCTTGTCCTCCAGCTTGCCGCGGTTCTCCGCCATGATGTAGCTGTAGGTCAGGGCAAAGAAGGAGGTGCCCAGCAGCACCAGCGTCAGCACCACCATGCCGGCGGTAACGGTGAACTGCCGCCAGTATATTCCCTTGAACCGCTTCACGGCGATCCCCCTTTCCTGACGCTGTCCCCTCCGGCATGCCGGAGGGGACAGTCCTTTTCGCGATTGAATGGCGTCCCGCCGCCGGGATTCCGCAAGCCGTCTCCTATTTCGCGCCTCCGGCCTTGGGCGTCAGCTCGAACTTGTAGCCCACGCCCCACACCGTCTTCAGCGCCCACTGATCGGACACGTTTTCAATCTTCTCCCGCAGGCGCTTGATGTGGACGTCCACCGTGCGGCTGTCGCCGAAGTAGTCGAAGCCCCACACCTCGTCCAGCAGCTGGTTGCGGGTATACACCCGGTTGGGGGTGGAGGCCAGGTGGTAGAGGAGCTCCAGCTCCTTGGGGGGCGTGTCGATCTTCTTGCCGTCCACCGTCAGCTCATAGGAGTCCAGGTTGATCTCCAGCTTGTCGAACACCAGCTTCTTCTTGGTATCCTCCGGGATCTCCGTGCGGCGCAGCACCGCGTTGATCCGGGCAATGAGCTCCTTCATCTCAAAGGGCTTGACGATGTAGTCGTCGGCCCCCATCTCCAGGCCCTGAATCCGGTCGAAGACCTCGCTCTTGGCGGTGATCATGATGATGGGGGTGCGGCTGGTCTCCCGGATCTTGCCGCACACCGCCCAGCCGTCCATCACCGGCAGCATGATGTCCAGCAGCACCATATCCGGCTGCATGGTGCGGAACGTCTCCACGGCGGTGCCGCCGTCAAAGGCCGTCTGCACCTCAAAGCCCTCCTTCTCCAGGTACATGCGGATCAGGTCGGAGATGTTCCGGTCATCCTCCACCACTAAGATCTTCCTCGCCATACACACGCCTCCCTTGTCCTCCGCTCCAGCGGAGGGAAACAATTCATACTGATATCTGTCATTATACCGCAGATCACCCGGATTGCTTGAATTTTTTGTAAATTACCTAGGGCCGCCAGGTACAGACCAGGCACTGCCGCTCCTCCAGACCCTCCAGCAGGGTATCCAGTCCGCCCAGGCATCCTCCGTCATCCCCCAGATAGACGGTCAGATCCCGGCGGTAGAGCTCTATGGTGCTCAGGAGGGTTCTGGCCCGCCCAGCTGTGCTCACCCCCGTGTCCCGCCGGTCCAGGTCCGCCTCCAGGGACACACAGCCCAGATCCGTCAGCAGGGCGGACATGTCCGCTCTGCCCTCGTACCACACCAGATTCAGCCAGCTGCAGGCCGCCTGCCACAAAAGGTCCCGGCCCCGGAGTACCTGGGCCTCCACCTCGTCCTCCGTCTCTCCGGACGCCGCCAGGGCCACCGCGTGTCCCCCGGCGATCAGGGCCCGCAGCAGGTCCCCGTCCTCCATCTGCTCCGGCGTGAGGAGGAAGGTGCCCTGGGCGGAACCGCCCAGCGCCTCCAGCACCGCCAGGGTATCCTCCCGGGCCTGGCAGGAGACCAGCAGATGGATCTTCTGCCCGGTGTACTCCGGGTAGACCTGGGGATCGGAGGTGGAGGTGCTCTCCTCCACCTGCTTCTCATAGGCGTTATACCGCCGCTGCATATCGTTGGAGGCGGCGTCAATAAAGTCCCGGTCCGACAAAATGGCGCTGGTGCTGCGCACCCGGATCAGCGGGGCGATGCCCGTTTCATTGATGGTCCACATCAGCCCGAAAAATCCGCAGACCGTGCCGATGGGCAGAAACACATACCCGTTCCGCTCCAGCGCATAGGCCTGATATCTGTTCCCGTTTTTGTCCGTTGTGGTCTGGTTGGCCAGATCAAAGCGCAGATCCGTGCGGGCGGTATAGAGCATGGCCATTTTCGTGGTGCTGTTGTAGACGAAGGTCACGCCCAGGTCCGTCCCCTCAAAGACCTTGCTGGACACATACAGCACCCCCCCGGAATAGAAGGGCATGGTCTCGCTGGTGAGATCCAGCAGCTGCTCGTTGGCGGCGGTAAAATACACGCCCTCCAGCGCCGCCCGGCCCCGGTTGGGCACCAGCGTCAGCGCCAGCAGCACCGCCAGCGGCCAGACCAGTATCCGCCGCAGTCTCTCTCTCCTCACGCCAAGGCCCCCCTTTCCCGCCATCCTTTCCGACTCGATAGCTTATTGTAGCACAAAGCCCCTCCCCGCACAACGAAAACTTCTGTTTTGCCCCAGCCAGCTATCGCCTTTTTCTCCAGGGTGTGGTATAATTTCCCCGCGTCCCGCCAGGGACCGGAAAAAATCCTTCACGGTCCCGGACGGCGGCCCTTCCCGCTTCCCTTTCAGGGCGGCGCCGTCCTGCCGATCAAACAACTACCGAAAGAGAGGAAACAGCAGCATGGAACAGCACCAGGCGCGGCTGGCCAGAGTCCGCCGCAAAATGGAGGAGGCCGGCATCGGCCAGCTCCTCATCACCGACCATCTGAGCATCTACTACCTCACCGGCATCGACGTGGTGCCCATGGAGCGATTCTGGGCCCTTCTGGTGAAGGCGGCGGGGGGCGAGGTCCTCTTTGCCAACCAGCTCTTCGCCCTGGGCGAAACCGGCCTGCCCACCGTGACCATGACGGACACCGACGACGTGGCGGCGGTGGTGGCTCCCCATATCGTCCCGGGGGTCATGGGTGTGGACAAGAACATGGCCGCCCGGTTCCTGCTGCCCATCATGGCCGCCTGCGGAGAGACAAGGGCGGTGCTGGGCTCGGACTGTGTGGACAGCGTCCGCGCCCGCAAGGATGAGGCGGAGAAGGCGCTGATGCGCCGGGCCTCGGAGATCAACGACCTGTGCATGGAGAAGCTGGCCGCCTACATCCACGACGGCGTCACCGAGCGGCAGTGCGCCGACTACCTGGTGCGCTGCTACGGGGAGTGCGGCTGCGAGGGGGTTTCCTTCGAGCCCATCGTCTCCTTCGGTCCCAACGCCGCGGACCCCCACCACGCCCCCGACGGCACCGTGGTCAGGGAGGGGGACTGCATTGTCATCGACATCGGCTGCAAAAAGGACCACTACTGCTCCGACATGACCCGGACCTACTTCTGGAAGAAGGCGGACCCCAAATACGCCGCCATCCACGACCTGGTCCGGGAGGCCTGCGAGCGGGCCCAGGCCCTGGTGCGGCCCGGCGTGCCCCTGTGCGACGTGGACGCCGCCGCCCGCGGCCACATCGCCGCCGCCGGGTACGGGACGTACTTCACCCACCGGCTGGGCCACTTCATCGGCATGGAGGACCACGAGCAGGGGGACGTGAGCGCCGCCAACGCCGCCCCCGCCCAGGCGGGCATGGTGTTCTCCATCGAGCCGGGAGTGTACCTTCCCGGTGAATTCGGCGTGCGCATCGAGGACCTGGTGATCGTCACGGAGGATGGCTGCGAGAGCCTCAACCACGTGGACAAGCAGTGGAAGATTTTGGGGATCTGAGGGCCCGGCGGCCATTCTATCGGTTATGCGTCCGCAAGACAAGAGGAGGACACGACTTTGTCGTGTCCTCCTCTTTGCATCCCCCGCAGCACCGCCGCCCGCTCCGTCCGGGGCTACGCATCTCCACCCCGTCGGAGAGCAGGCCATCTGCGTCCCATGGCCTCCCTGCGGAGTTGTCCCGACCTGGCCCCCATCGTCTGAAAGCGCCGCAACATCAGGACTGCTTTTCAAGTTCCATATAGACAGCGTCATACCCCGCTTCCTGCTGCGCAACATGCGCAGGCGGCTCTTTCACAACAAACCCCAGGCGCTGATACAGCGCAATCGCTTTTACATTCCGCGGGTCGGGATCCACCCAAACGGTTTTGGCTCCATGGGCGAAAGCTTCCTGGATGGCATGCTTCAGGCCCGCTGTCCCGATTCCTCTCCCCCGCGCGAAGGAGAACAGCTTGATATCAAGCGCCGCGCTGCAATTATGGTCCGTATCAATGGAATAAAAGGACTCTCCGCAGTAAACGCCATCGTCAAACAGCGAATAGTGGTTTCGGAGCGGTCTGCCTTGCTCGACCCAGGAAAGCCACTTCTTCATATTTTCATCTGTTTCGCGCAGGCCCTCCGGAAACCCAACAAACTTCATGACATCCCCATCAGCCCAGAGCTTTTGCACATCGTTAAGGTCTCCGGATGTTGTTTCCCTGACAGAAATCATGGCAGCAATACCTCCTCTATGTCCTTCGTGGAGGCGGCTTACAGCCGCCGGAACCCAAAAAGAAAGACACGCCACAGCGGCTCTTTCTTTTTGGTACGGGTAAACGGTTTCAAGGACAGACCTCGGGGCCCCGCACAGCGGGGCGGCGCTTTTGCGCCGTACAAGCGTTTTGGGCCGCTGGCCCAAAACCTTGGCGCGGGGCGAATTCACTTCGCCCGAGCAGTTCAATCCAACAGATGCAGGCGGCTTACAGCCGCCGGAGCCCAAAAAGAAAGACACGCCGCAGCGTGTCTTTCTTTTTGGTGACCCGTCGGGGATTCGAACCCCGGACCCACTGCTTAAAAGGCAGTTGCTCTGCCGACTGAGCTAACGGATCA
>CALWYI010000094.1 GCA_944385715.1 uncultured Oscillospiraceae bacterium
GCCGAGGAGAACCCGGGTCCGGGGCGCAAGGTGAATGCCGCCGCAGGCGGCAGAGAGGGCAGCCTGGGCTGGGGAGCCCCGGGAGCCACGTCCCGAAGCGGCTGGCTTCGGACGCACCAGTACGCAGCCCCCGAAAATCAACAACTCTCCGTAATAAAAGCACAAAATACTACGATAAGGAGTCACACCATGGCAGAAAAGCTGTTCTATGAGGACCCGTTTCTGGTGGAGTTCACCGCCCAGGTCCTCTCCTGCGCCCCGGACAAGGGGGGTTTTGCCGTCACTCTGGACCGCACCGCCTTCTACCCCGAGGGGGGCGGCCAGAGCGCCGACCACGGCGTCCTGGGAGGCGCCGCCGTCACCGACGTCCGGGAAAAAGACGGCGAGGTCGTCCACACCTGCGACAGGGCCCTGCCCGTGGGGGAGACGGTGGCGGGGGCCATCGACTTCGCCCGCCGCTTCGACCTCATGCAGCAGCACAGCGGCGAGCACATCGTCAGCGGCATCCTCTGTGGCCGCCACAGCTGCGACAATGTGGGCTTCCACATCGGCCACGACCTGGTGACCATCGACTTCAACACCCAGCTCACCATGGAGGAGCTCCGGGAGATCGAGGTCCTGGCCAACCGCTACGTCTGGGAGGACCACCCCATCGAGGTGTCCTGGCCCACGCCGGAGGTCCTCTCCGCCCTGCCCTACCGCAGCAAGAAGGCCCTCACCGGCGCGGTGCGCATCGTCACCTTCCCCGGCGCCGACTGCTGCGCCTGCTGCGGCACCCACGTCCGCCGGAGCGGCCAGGTGGGCATCATCAAGCTCCTCTCCTGCCAGAAGTTCCGGGAGGGGGTCCGCATCGAGATGGCGGCCGGGGAGCGGGCTCTCCGCTACTTCACGGAGGTGCTGGACCAGAACACCCACGTCTCCCAGCTCCTCTCCGCCAAGCCCCTGGAGACCGCCGCCGCCGTGGAGCGGCTGCAGAAGGAGCTCTATGCCCTCCGGGGCCGGGTGGCTGCCCTGGAGGAGGGGGACTTCGCCCGGAAGGCGGAGCACTTTGCCGGAAAGGGCGACGTGCTGCTCCTGGAGGGGGACATGTCCTCCGAGTCCGTCCGGAAGCTCTGCGCCGCCGTCATGGACACCTGCGGCGGCCGCTGCGCGGTCTTTGCCGGCAGCGACGAGCAGGGCTACAAGTATGCCCTGGGCCAGACCGGCGGCGACCTCCGGTCCCTGGTGAAGGACCTCAACGCCGCCCTCAACGGCCGGGGCGGCGGCAAGCCCCACTTCGCCCAGGGCAGCCTCCAGGCCTCCGGGGCGGCCATCCGGGAATTCTTCCAGGGCCGCTGAGGGCCCCGACTACCACACACATAGCGAGGGAACTGCCATGAAATACCTCCGGCAAGCGCTGATCCTCGCGGCCGTCACCTTCGCCGCGGAGATCGTCAAATACCTCCTGCCACTGCCCATCCCGGTCAGCATCTACGGGCTGGCCATGCTGTTCTTCCTGCTGAAAAGCGGCCTTCTGCCCCTGGAGCAGATCCAGGACGTGGGCAATCTCCTGCTGGAGCTGATGCCCCTCCTCCTGGTGCCCGCCTCGGTGAGCTTTGTAACCGCCCTGGACACGGTCCAGGCCATGCTGCTGCCGGTGCTCATCATGGGTTTCCTGGGCACCCTCCTGGTGATGGCCGTCACCGGCCTTGCGGCCCAGCGGATCATCCGCCGGAGAAAGGGGGACCGCGCCCATGAGTGAGTGGTTTGCGGAATTCTTCGCCCAGTCCGCCTGGTTCGGACTGGTGCTGTCCCTTTTCACCTTCTTCCTGGCCCGGGCCGTCAACCGCCGGGCCGGTAAGGAGCGGATCAACCCCCTGCTCTTCGCCACGGTGGTCTGCGCCCTGGTGCTGCTGCTGGGAAACATCGACTACGCGGTCTACTACCAGGGGGCCCAGTACCTGGATGTCCTGCTGACCCCCGCCACCATCTGCCTGGCCATCCCCCTCTACCGCCAGTACGCCCTGCTGAAGAAAAACGCCGTGGCCGTCATCGCCGGCTGCGGGGCGGGGGTGGCGGCCCACATGGCGGGGTGCGTGCTGATGCTGGCGCTGTTCCGGCTGGAGGCCGCGGAGTTCATCACCCTTCTCCCCAAGTCCATCACCACCGCCATCGGCAAGAGCCTCAGCGAGGAGCTGGGGGGCTACGGGGCCATCACCATGGCCACCATCATGCTCACCGGCCTCTTCGGCGCGGTGATCGCCCCCGCCTTCCTGAAGCTCCTGAGGATCACCGACCCCCTGGCCCAGGGCCTGGCCATCGGCACCAGCGCCCATGCCGCCGGCACCTCCCGGGCGGTGGAGATCGGGGAGATCCAGGGGGCCGCCAGCAGCCTGGCCATCGTGGTCACCGGTCTTCTCACCGTCATCGCCGCCCCCATCCTGGCCCAACTGGCGGGGTAGCAGACGTATGGACACCGGCGACGGCCTGTGGTATACTCAGAACATGATATGACCGTAAGGAGGGCTCTCCCATGGCGGAAACGATGGACAACATCCCCCTGCACCCCGAGCGCTGGACAGACAAGGCGCCCTTTCTGGGGCGGTGGCTGTGGGTGCTGTTCTGGCTGGCGGTGCCCCAGGCAATGGCCTCCCTGCTGATGAGCAGCCTCTTCGCCTCCCACGCGCTCCTCTACCTGCTGGGTCAGATCCTGCAGGTGGTCTACCTCCTGGGCTGCGGCCTGGTGCTGCTGAAGCTCTCCGCCGTCCTGGCCACCTACCGCCTGGCCGGCCTGTGCTGCCTGATCTGCGGCGTTGTCAACGCCGTCCTTTCCCTCCTCCCCGCGCCTGAAGAGGGCGCCTTCGCCTCCCTGCTCCCCCTCGTCAGCGTGACCAGCGGCCTTCTGCTGCTGCTGGCCGAGTACCGGGAGTGCAGGGGCCACAGCGAGCTGCTGGAGGAGGTGGACCCAGCCCTGTCCCGGAAGTGGAGCATCCTGTGGAAGTGGTACATCACCTGCTATCTCGCTATGGTGGGCGCGGTGCTGCTGCTCCTCCTCTCCCCTGCTTTCGCCCTGATGGTATCCCTCACCGCCATGGTGCTACTGGTGGCGGTGCTGGTGTTCAAGCTGGTCTGCCTCTACCGCACCGCCATGGTGTTCCGCCGCTGGGACTGCCCGGTGGCCCCGCCCCCGGCGGACTCCCGCTCCCCGGAGCAGCCCTGACCCCACAAGACGCACAAAGCCCTCCGGCCACAGGCCGGAGGGCTTTGCTATGCGGTTACGTTTCCCAGTCCAGGAACTGGTTGGTCCAGTAGTACTGGAGGTACAGAAACTGGTTGAAGAGGTCCTGACGCTCCGCCGGGATGGCGTCGGTGAGCACCCCGTCCACGATATAGCAGTCGTGGATGGTCACCACCGGGAATACCTCCCGGAGGTCGTCCATGGCCTGCATAAAGGCGGGGCCCTCCCAACCCATGAGCCCGAAGGCTACGTTCATCAGGTAGCAGGGGGAGATGGCGGGACCCTCCCCCACGAAGTCGCAGCCCAGGACCTCCTTGGCCGCGTCGTTGGCCCAGATCAGGTACTCGGTGGTGTAGTGGCGCAGGAAGCTCTCCGCCGTGTCCCCGGAGATGTCCATGCCCATCTCGTCGTAGAACACGTTGCTGTCCCCCATCCAGGGCAGGTGGTCGCTGAAGAGAATGAACACCACCGGCTCCTCCTCGGCCCGGAGCTGGTCGATGAGCTTCTCCAGCTCCACGTCGCTGTTCATGATGGCCGCCATGTAGTTGTCCATGGCGTTTCTGCATTCCTCGGTGTAGTCCCCGGTGAGGTAGTCCACCGTGCTGTAGCTCTCGGTGGTGGTGTAGGGCCCGTGGCTCTGGACGTTGACGCTGAAGGAGAAATAGGGCTTGCCGGTGTCCTTGTTGGCCTGGAAATCACTGTAGATCTCCGGCAGGAGGATGCTGTCCTCCGGGAGATAGGCGCTGGTGAGGTTCTCGTAGTCCCCCTCCAGGAAGCGGTAGCGCTCAAAGCCCAGATAGCCGTTGAGGTTCTGGCGGTTGTAAAACCACTGGTAGTAGGGGTGGCTGCCCTCCACGGTGTAGCCCTGCTGGCGGAGATACCAGACATAGGAGTTGGTATTGCTGCGGTAGTTGCGGACCTTGTAGTCCCCGGTGAGGAAGCCCCGCTCGCTGTCCACGGTGCCGCCGGCGAAGATGTTGGTCACCAGATCCCCGTGGTAGCTCTCCTCCTCCAGCTGGTGGTAGAAGGCGTAGCCGCTGGTGTCCAGGCCCTCGATGTCATACCGGGAGAAGTCCACATAGGCCTCCCGCATGAGGGCGATGATATTCACCTGCCGGTCCGCGGGGATATCCCCGTCGGTATAGGCGGAGAGCAGCTCCTCCGCCGTACGCTCCGCGTAGCCCTTGGGGGGCGTTTCCACCATCTCCGTGACGCTGTGGAGGAAGGGGTAGAGAAACCCGTGGGAGATGTAGTTCTGGGTGGCGGACCACTGGTTGAGGTACTCATAGTTTTCCACACCGGTGTAGATATCCTCATCTAGGTACACCGGCGCCAGGACACCGGACACCGCCAGGGACGCCGCGAGAATTCCCAGCCGCCGCTTCCAGCCCCGGGCCGCGCCCCTCACCAGCAGGGCCAGCAGCGCCGTACCCGCCGCCCAGCACACCAGGGCCGTCACGATCCGCTTGTCCACAAAGAGGGCGTAGTGGTCCGACCCGGCCATGGCCCCGGCCTCCCGGAGGATCAGCATGTCCTCAAAGTACACCGGGTCGTCCCGGAAGATCAGCTTGAAGTAGTTGCCCATGCTGAGGCCCAGCGCCACACCGCCGTCCACCAGAAAGGCAAGCCACGCCCGCCCCGTGAGGCCGTAGAGCAGAAACAGCAGCAGCACCGCCGGCAGCACGTTCATAGTCACCAGAAACAGATTGTCAAAGTAGCCCAGAAACACGCCCCAGGAGTAGTCCCCGTAGGCGAAGATCAGGGCCAGGGCCCCCAGGCTGATCCCCGCCGCCAGCAGCACCAGGAACCGCCAGAGAAAGTATCCGATCTTCTTCCCCACGGGCCACGCCGCGTCCGGCTCCCGCCGGAGGAAAAAGATCCTGTCCAGCCATTGCTTCAAGAGATCACCTCGTCCAGTTCCGAAAAAATAAAAAGAGGGAGCGGCGCTCGCGTCCGCTCCCCCGTATTATAGACGGTTTTTTCCCTCAGGGCAAGGGAAAAGAATTAACTTTGTTTTAACATTTCGCCGCATTTGTCCGGCTGTGCGCCATCAATAGGCCAGCTTCTCCGCCAGCCAATCCTTCAATTCCGCAATGGGAACTCTGACCTGCGCTCCCGCAAAAGCCCGCTTTTGCGGGGCCCCAAGGCAGAATTTCACTTCCTCGGGCGGAGTGAATCCGCCCTGCGGCAAGATGTCGGCTCCGCCGACATGCTTGGACGCCGCAAGCGGCGATCCATGGAGCAGGACCAGCCCGGGCTGCATCAATAAGCCAGCTTCTCCCGCAGCCAATCCTTCAATTCCGCAATGGGAACTCTGACCTGCTCCATGGTGTCCCGGTCACGGATGGTGACGGCGTTGTCCGCCGGGGTGTTCTCATCCCCCACGGTGTCAAAGTCCACGGTGACGCAGTAGGGGGTGCCCACCTCGTCCTGACGGCGGTACCGCTTGCCGATGGAGCCGGCGTCGTCGTAGTCCACCATCCACTCCTTGCTGAGCTCACCCTGGATCTCCCGGGCCTTGTCGCTGAGCTTCTTGCTCAGGGGCAGCACCGCCACCTTGAAGGGGGCCAGGGCCGGGTGGAGCCGCAGCACGGTGCGCACGTCGTTCTTGGCCGCGTCCACCACTTCCTCGTCGTAGGCGTCCACCAGGAAGGCCAGCGTCACCCGGTCCGCGCCCAGGGAGGGCTCGATGACGTAGGGGATATACCGCTCATTGCTCTCCTGGTCGAAGTAGGTCTGGTCCTTGCCGGAGGTGGTCTGGTGGGCCTTCAGGTCGAAGTCCGTCCGGCTGGCCACGCCCCACAGCTCGCCCCAGCCGAAGGGGAACACGAACTCAAAGTCGGTGGTGGCGTTGGAGTAGTGGCTCAGCTCCTCGGGCTCGTGGTCCCGGAGACGCAGGTTCTCCTCCCGCATGTTCAGGCCCAGCAGCCACTCCTTGCAGAACTTCTTCCAGTAGGCGAACCACTCCAGCTCCGTGCCGGGCTTGCAGAAGAACTCCAGCTCCATCTGCTCGAACTCACGGGTGCGGAAGGTGAAGTTGCCGGGGGTGATCTCGTTGCGGAAGCTCTTGCCCACCTGGCACACGCCGAAGGGCAGCTTCCGGCGGGTGGTCCGCTGGATGTTCTGGAAGTTGACAAAGATGCCCTGGGCGGTCTCGGGCCGCAGGTACACGGTGTTCTTGGCGTCCTCAGTGACGCCCTGGAAGGTCTTGAACATCAGGTTGAACTTCCGGATGTCGGTGAAGTTGTGCTTGCCGCAGGTGGGGCAGGGGATCTCATGCTCGTCGATGAAGGCCTTCATAGCCTCCTGGCTCATGGCGTCCACGCTGTGGCCCAGGTCAAAGCTGTGCTCCTGGCACCAGTCCTCGATGAGCTTGTCGGCCCGGAAGCGCTCCTTGCACTCCTTGCAGTCCATGAGGGGATCGGAGAAGCCGCCCACGTGGCCGGAGGCCACCCACACCTGGGGGTTCATCAGGATGGCGGCGTCCAGACCCACGTTGTAGGGGTTCTCCTGGACGAACTTCTTCCACCAGGCCTTCTTCACGTTGTTCTTCAGCTCCACGCCCAGGGGGCCGTAGTCCCAGGTGTTGGCAAGGCCGCCGTAGATCTCGCTGCCGGCGAAAATAAAGCCCCGGCCCTTGCACAGAGCAACGATTTTCTCCATGGTCTTCTCGGTGTTCTTCATGATTTCTTATCTCCTTTTCCACAAAATGTCCGGATATGGTGGAAAACTGCTCTCGGGCAAAAGAAAACGCCCCGAAGCCGTTTTCCGGCTTCAGGGCGAATGAACGTCATCCGCGGTCCCACCTGAATTCGCTCCCCGGAGGGGGAAACGCACTCTCGCCCGTAACGAGGGCCGACGGCGGGGCATTTCCGCCCCGCGGCTCCCAGGCGCCTTCATCGCCGGCGTAAGCGGGGACTCGCACCATCCGTCCCCTCTCTTGGCTCCGCCCGGCGGCTACTGTTCCTGTTCGCTGCCTTTTGGTATCGAGGAACACTCTACCATCTTTTTTCCCCCCTGTCAAGGGAGAAATCCCTCCCTTTTTGTCTCCTTCCGGTCAGAAAGCCGGAAAAACCAGAAAACCCCGCCAAAGGCGGGATTTTCTGGTGTGTGTTGTGTGTGTTTTAGGAGGGAGAAATCGCATCGGGTGTTACCCCTTTGCTGATTGTATGGTACTAAAGGTTTAAGAAGAAATCATGACGTTGGTGTAAACAAATTGTGAACGTTGCTTTTTTGTGGGGCCTGCCCGGCCACGGAGGGCTGATTCGCCCGTCGCCGGGCGGGCCTTTTTCAGCCCTCCGGGCTGGGCATGCCTCCGGCGGGCCCACTTCTGGGCGGTGGTTTCCGGAGCTCCCCAGCCCAGGCTGCCCTCTCTGCCGCCTGCGGCGGCATTCACCTTGCGCCCCGGACCCGGGTTCTCCTCGGC
>CALWYI010000095.1 GCA_944385715.1 uncultured Oscillospiraceae bacterium
GGCCCACGGCGCGCCGGAGAGCATCCTCTGGGACGCCAAGCCCCACGTGGGCACCGACTACCTCCACCGGGTGCTGGTAAGTATCCGGCGGGAGCTGGTAAGCTTAGGCTGCGACATCCGCTTCGGCCACCGGGTCACCGGCCTGGTTCAGGAGGAGAGCCGCCTTGCCGCCCTGGAGGTCCAGGGCCCGGAGGGCCGCTACATCCTCCCGGCCCGGGAGGCGGTGCTGGCCCTGGGCAACAGCGCCCGGGACACCTTTGAAATGCTCCACGCCGCCGGGGTGCCCATGGAGCCCAAGCCCCTGGCGGTGGGGGTGCGGATCGAGCACCTGCAAAAGGATATGGACGCGGTCCAGTACAAGGCCCAGGCGGGCCATCCCCGACTGGGGGCGGCATCCTACAAACTCAGCTGTCATCTGGAGAGCGGACGCAGCGTGTTCAGCTTCTGCGTCTGCCCCGGCGGCACGGTGGTGGCCGCCGCCAGCGAGGAGAGCCGGGCCGTCACCAACGGCATGAGCCTCTACGCCCGGGACGGGGAGAACATCAACGGGGGCCTCCTGGTCAGCGTCACGCCGGAGGATTTCCCCGGCGACGGGCCGCTGGCGGGGATCGCCTTCCAGCGGGAGCTGGCGGCGCGCTCCTACGCCGCCGGTGGCGGCGGCTATATCGCCCCCGCTCAGAGGGTGGGGGACTTTCTGGCCCACCGGCCCTCCGCAGGGCCGGGAAAGGTGAAGCCCACCTACCGCCCCGGCGTCCGCTGGTGCAACTTGTGGCAGGTGCTGCCGCCCTTTGTCTGCGAGGCGCTGGAACAGGCCCTGCCGCTGCTGGAAAAAAAGATCCGGGGCTTTGCCCAGGAGGACGCGGTGCTCACCGCCGTGGAGAGCCGCAGCTCCTGTCCCCTGCGCATTTTGCGGGGCGAGGACGGAGAGTCCGCCGTCTGCGGCCTCTGGCCCTGTGGCGAGGGCGCCGGCTACGCCGGAGGTATCATGTCCGCCGCGGCGGACGGTCTGAAAACAGCGGAGCATATTCTGGAGAAGATACGAAAGGAGCAGATGTCATGAGAAAGCTGGCCGTTTGCGTGACCTTCATGAACGAGAAGTACCGCCGCCAGATCGACGCCGCTGCGGAAGCGGCGGGATTTGTGGTCCACTACTATGACACCCAGGCGGCGCTGACCCCCCACATCGGGGACTACGAGGTGCTGTTCGGCCATCCGGTGCCGGCCCTGCTGCGGCAGGCCGCTCGATTGAAGTGGCTGTGCAGCGATCACGCCGGCGTGGACCGGTATCTGGATGACGCGGCATGGCCCCATTCCGAGTGCATCCTCTCCAACAGCTCCGGGGCCTATGGTGCCACCATCTCGGAGCACATCCTGATGGTGCTGCTGATGCTGCTGCGGCGGATGTCGGAGTACCAGGCGGACCTCAGCCGGCGGCAGTGGACCTACTACGCCCCCATCCGCTCCGTGATTGGCAGCCATATCGTGGTACTGGGCGCAGGGGACATCGGCAGCAACACCGCCCGGCGGCTGAAGGCCCTGGGGGCCTCCGTCACCGGGGTGTGCCGCAGCGGCAGGAGCGCGGAACCCGCCTTCGACCGGGTACTGCCCACAGCGGAGCTGGACCGTGTCCTGCCCACAGCGGACGCCTTGGTGATGGCGCTGCCCGCTACGCCGGAGACGGCAGGCATTCTCAGCCGGGAGCGGATCGCCCTGCTGCCGGAGCACGCCTATGTGGTGAATGTGGGCCGGGGCTCCGCCATCGACCAGCAGGCCCTGGGCGACGCCCTCCGGGCGGGTCGGCTGGCGGGAGCGGCTCTGGACGTGATGACGCCGGAGCCCCTGCCGGCGGACGACCCCCTGTGGGACTGCCCCAATACCATCATCACGCCGCACATCTCCGGGAATATGGCCCTGGGCCTCACCTGCGACATCGACGTGGATATGTTCTGCGCCGACCTGAAGCGGTACGCCGCTGGGGAACCGCTTCGGAACCTGGTGGACCGGGTCCGGGGCTACTGATTTGCGCTGTTCATAAAGAGGAGGCCGCGCTTTTCTGCGCGGCCTCCTCTTTGTTGATCTCCTATTTCCAGTTCCGGGGACTGCGGCCGTAGGCGCTGCGGAAGGCCCGCAGGAAGGCGGAGTAGTCCCCGAAGCCCGCCTCCTCCGCCGCCTTCAGCACCGGCGCCCCCTGGCGGATCTGCTCCGCCGCCTGCTGGAGCCGCTTCTGGCGGATGTACTGGTGGACGGTGCAGCCGTAGACCTCCTTGAACCGGTGCATCAGATAGTACCGGCTGAGAAAAAAGGCCCCGGACAGCCGCTCAATGGTCAGCTCCTCTCCCAGATGGTCCCGGATGAAGTGGGTGACCTCCTCCATCTTGGGGTCGAAGCGGTAGGACACCGCCGCCGTCTCCGTGGGAGCGGTGAGTATGTCCCGGTTCAGGGCGATCATCAGCTGCAGGGCGCAGGTGTCCGCCAGCAGCGGCCCGGCAAAGGCCTCCTCCCGGGAGGCCTCCCACAGCCGGCCGAAGAGGTCACGGTAGCGTTTTCTGTCCTCGCCCCGGGGGCGGTAGAGATGAAATTCCTGCCGGGCGGTGAGGGTGAAGCAGTTGGCGAGGTCCGCCTGGGGGGTGCTGAACCGGGAGAGAAAGTCCCGGTTGATCCACAGCACCATCCGCTCGTAGGGCTGCTCGGGGTTCACCACCGGCAGATGGATCAGGTTCCGGCTCACCAGCAGGATGTCCATGGGCTGCAGGAGGTAGCTCTTGCCCTCGATGGTGTAGGTCACATGGCCTCCCAGCTGCAGCACCAGCTTGTCGAACTCGTGGTAGTGGTAGTCCAGCCGGAGGGGGCGCTCGTCCCGCAGGTGGAAGAGCCGGTAGTCCTCGTTGAGATAGCCCCGCTTGCCCACCTCACTCCTGTCCAGCATCGTTCCACCTCACTTTTCGCATATTGCCGCGTTTTTTCTTATGGTATCATGCTTTTCCTGCCTGCGCAAGGCAAAAGAGAAACAGGTCCGGCGGGGTGCGCCGGGCCTGTCCGAATATCGGCAATCTATGGGCTCACTGCCCCATGGGGGCGCCGCAGTAGGGGCAGAACTTGGCGGCGCTGATCTTCCCGCAGACGGGGCAGGGGACGCCATCCTGGGCCTGCTCGGCCTCCATGGCCTTCTCCCGGCTGGCCTGAAGCTGGGCGATCTTCTCCTGGGAGGCCTTCACCGCGGCCACCAGGTCGGCCACGGCGTCGGGGACCTCGTCGCCGTGCTCACAGACAAACCACTGGCCGATGGCCCGGTAGTTCTTGTCCATCTCCCGGCGCTCCGAGAGAATGGCGGCGGAGATCTTGGCGGAATCCGCGGCGTCCTTGGCCATCTCTCCCGCCGTGGTGGCGACGGCCTTGGCCTTCTGGGTCAGATCATCAAAAAAGCTCATAGTGTTCTCCTTTCAAAACTGGCGGATGGCTCCGCCGGTCAAGAATTGTCCCCTTCATTATAGCCGCTCTCCCCATGGACTGCAAGCGGATTTTCTCCGGGGCGCATAAAATATTTCTATGCTTTTCCGCCTTTCTGTGGTAAAATAGGACATCATCATCCATTCCATCAGGTGTTGGAGGTCAGGCCTATGGCTATCACATCGGAGTTCTATTTCCCTTCCAGCGATGGGAAAACACTGATCCACGTCAACCAGTGGACGCCCAATGACCGGCCGATCCTGGGCGTGGTCCAGATCGCCCACGGGGTGGCGGAGTACGGCGGACGCTATGCCCCCTTCGCCCGCTACCTCTGCGCTCACGGGTATGTGGTGGTGGCCAACGACCACCTGGGCCACGGCCTTTCGGTGATCGACGGGGCCCCCATGGTCTATCTCGGGGAGCAGGACGGCTGGCAGCACGTGGTAGACGACATGGAGGAGCTGCGCCGGCGCACCGCGAAGGTGTTCTCCGGCAAGCCCTACTTTCTCTTCGGCCACTCCATGGGCTCCTTCCTCTCCCGGACCCACCTGATCCGCTACCCCGGATGCCTGGACGGCTGCGTCCTCTGCGGCACCGGCCACCAGTCCCCGGCGCTGATTGCCGGCGGCAAGCTGATCGCCGACCGGGAGATCCGCCGCCTGGGCAGGACCTCCTTCAGCGTCAAGGCGGACAAGCTGGCCTTCGGAGCCTATAACCAGCACTTCAAGCCCGCCCGCACCAAGTTTGACTGGATCTCCGCCAGCGAGGCCAACGTGGACGCCTACATCGCCGATCCCCTCTGCGGCGGCGACACCACCCTGGGCTTGTTCCGGGACATGCTGGACGGTCTGACCATCATCACCAGGCAGTCCAACATCAACAGGATGGACAAGGAGCTGCCGGTGTTCTTCATCGCCGGGGACCAGGACCCGGTGGGCGACATGGGCAAGGGCGTGGAGAAAGCGTATCAGTGCTTTAAAAAGGCGGGGCTCCGGGACGTGACCATGAAGCTCTACCACGGCCTGCGCCACGAGATCCTCAATGAGAACGGAAAGCAATACGTCTACCGGGACGTGCTGGACTGGCTGGAGGCCCGGAGCTGACGGCAGAGGGCCGGCAGGGAGAGAAGCTCGGTGTCGTGAAACCGCAGCAGAACCCCGGCGCTGAGGGCCCAGTCCGCCGTGAACGCCACCCAGGCCCAGGCGGTGACCGGGGCCGGGACAGCGGCGGCCAGCAGGGCGAGGCCCGGCTGGTACAGCCGCAGCCCCAGGGTGGACAGGAAGCCCCAGTAGGCGGTGAAGCGCAGGCACACCCGCCCGTGGAGACTTCCCCGCTCTCCTGTGTAGTCCCAGAAATGGACGGAAAACGCGGCCTCGTAGAGCCAGTGGACCAGATACTCCGCCGCCGTGCAGATGGCCGCCCCCGCCGCCGCGGTGGGCAGGAGGGGCCACCGCTCCGGCACCAGGATGGCCGCCGCCGCCATGGCCAGGCCATAGACCGGGCACAGCGGCAGCAGCAGGAAACCCTTCCGGGTCTGCTGGGGAGCGCGGATGGCGGCGGCGTAGATCTTTTCCAGGCAGTAGCCGATAAAGCTGTAAGCGATAAAATACCAGAAGATGCGCTGCACAGGCGGACCTCCCTTCGGTGATGAAGGTAGCATACCCGCCTGGCGGCAGGATATACCGGAGCGGGAGGTGGCGGAGCATGCAGGATTCCTGGGAGGCCCTGGCCAGGGAGTGCGCCGGGTGCCGGGAGTGCGCCCTGCACCAGACGAGAAAGAACGTGGTCTTCGGCGTGGGGAATCCCCAGGCGGAGATCATGCTGGTGGGGGAGGGCCCCGGCGCCAACGAGGACGCCACCGGCGTCCCCTTCGTGGGTCGGGCGGGCCAACTGCTGGACGACATGCTGGCCATCATCGGCCTGGACCGGGAGCGGGTGTATATCTGCAACATCGTCAAGTGCCGCCCCCCGGGAAACCGGGACCCGCTGAACGTGGAGCAGGATGCCTGCATCGGCTACCTGCGCCGGCAGATCGCCCTGGTGCGGCCCAGGATCCTGGTGTGTCTGGGCCGCATCGCCGCCATGCGGCTCATCGACGACAAGTTCCGCATCACCCGGGACCACGGCCGGTGGTACGACGTGGACGGCATGCGCATGACCGCCATCTACCACCCCTCGGCTCTGCTGCGGGACCCCAGCCGCCGGCCGGAGACCTTTGACGACCTCAAGGAGATCCAGCGGGAGGTCGGGCGGATCTGCCCCCGCACCACGCCGGCGAAGCCGGGGGAGCTGTAACAGGGCGCGTTGTCGAATTATCTAAAATGGACGGCGAAAATTCGTCGTCCATTTTCCATGGGCCGCCCTTGTGGCGGCATACAAGATGTAGTATACTAGACTGGATTTGAGACCTGCGGTGTGGGGAGGAAGTATGGCTAAGATCGGTTTTGACAATCAGAAATACCTGGAGACACAGTCCGCGCATATCCGGGAGCGGATTGAGCAGTTCGGCGGCAAGCTGTACCTGGAGTTCGGCGGGAAGCTCTTTGACGACTACCACGCCTCCCGGGTGCTGCCGGGTTTCGAGCCGGACAGCAAGATCCGTATGCTCCAGCAGCTCAAGGACGACGTGGAGATCGTGGTGACCATCTGCGCCAACGACATCGAGAAGAACAAGGTCCGGGGCGATCTGGGCATCCCCTACGAGGAGGATGTGCTGCGCCTCATCGACATCTTCCGAGGCATGGACCTGTACGTGGGCAGCGTGGTGGTCACCCAGTACAACGGTCAGTCGGCGGCGGACGCTTTCCTCAAACGGCTGAGCGCCCTGGGGGTGCGGACCTACCGCCACTATCCCATCGCCGGCTACCCCCACAACATCAACGTGATCGTCAGCGAGGAGGGCTATGGCCGCAATGAGTACATCGAGACCAGCCGCCCCCTGGTGGTGGTAACGGCCCCCGGCCCCGGCAGCGGCAAGATGGCCACCTGCCTCAGCCAGCTCTACCACGAGAACCGCCGGGGCATCCAGGCGGGCTATGCCAAGTTTGAGACCTTCCCCATCTGGAACCTGCCCCTCAAGCACCCGGTGAACCTGGCCTACGAGGCGGCCACGGCGGACCTCTCCGACGTGAATATGATCGACCCCTTCCACCTGGAGGCCTACGGCGTCACCACCGTCAACTACAACCGGGACGTGGAGGTGTTTCCCGTCCTCAGGACCATCTTTGAGAGCATCTTGGGGGAGTGCCCCTACAAGTCCCCCACGGATATGGGTGTGAACATGGTGGGCAACTGCATTATTGACGATGAAGTCTGCCGGGAGGCCTCCTATATGGAGATCCTCCGCCGGTACTACACCGCCCTCACCGACCGGCTCCAGGGCAAGGTGGACGACGAATTGGTGTTCAAGCTGGAGCTTCTCATGAAGCAGGCGGGGATTACCCCGGACATCTTTCCCGCCGTGGCGGCCTCCCGGAAGCGGGAGGAGGAGACCGGCGGCCCCGCCGGGGCCATGGTCCTCCCCGACGGCCAGGTCATCACCGGCCGCACCAGCGACCTGCTGGGGGCCTCCGCGTCTCTGCTGCTTAACGCCCTCAAGCGGCTGGGGGGCATCAACCAGAGTCTGGACATCATCTCCACCCAGGTGCTGGAGCCTATCTGCAAGCTGAAGACCCAGAGCCTGGGCCACAAGAACCCCCGGCTCCACAGCGACGAGGTACTCATCGCCCTGTGCGTCAGCGCCCTCACCAACCCCATCGCCGCCCTGGCCCAGCAGCAGATCCCCAAGCTCAAGGGCTGCGACGCCCACTTCACCGTGGTCCTCAGCGACGTGGACGAGAAGCTCTACCGCCGGCTGGGGATGCACGTGAGCAACGAACCGAAATACGAGCGGCAGCGGCTCTATTTCAAATAAGCTGCCGCCATGCGAGAGGCTGCGGAGAACCCCCCGCAGCCTCTCGTTATCCCAGGAAAGGAACAAACACTATGGAAACCATCTCTCAGATCCTGGCCCGGGAACTGGGCCAGAAGCTGGAATACGTGGACAACGTGATCCGCCTGCTGGACGAGGGCAACACCCTCCCATTCATCGCCCGCTACCGCAAGGAGCTCCACGGCTCCATGGACGACACCGCCC
>CALWYI010000096.1 GCA_944385715.1 uncultured Oscillospiraceae bacterium
CGGCTGTCGGCCACCACAACGCGGTAGAAAGGAGCCTTCTTGGCGCCCATGCGGCGCAGTCTGATCTTAACCATGGTTTGTTTCCTCCAATTTTTGTATCAAAATATTTGTTATTTATCGTAAATGCCGGGGCATTTATCGCAGAGAGAGGGGAGCGATCATTTCAGGCGCTTTTTCCGGCCGAAGCCGTGCATCTTGCTCATGCCGCCGCTCTTGCCGAGGCCGGGAAGGCCCCCCATGCCGCCCATACCGGCCAGGCCCTTGGGGATCTTGCCCTTGGAGAACTGGCGGGTGAGCTGGAGCATGAGGTCGTACTGCTTGAGGAGGCGGTTCACGTCGGCCACGTCCTGTCCGCAGCCCGCGGCGATGCGCTTTTTCCGGCTGGCGGCCAGGATACCGGGGTTCTCCCGCTCCTGGGGGGTCATGGAGAGGATGATGGCCTCCTGCCGCCGGATGACCTTTTCATCCACCTGGGCGTTCTGCATCTGCTTGCCCAGCTGCCCGGGCATCATCCCCGCCAGCTGGCTGAGATCGCCCATATTCCGCAGCTGCTGCATCTGCTCCATGTAGTCGGTGAGGGTGAAGCGGTTCTTCCGCAGCTTCTCCTCCAGCTGGGCGGCCTTCTTCTCGTCGTACTGCTGCTCCGCCTTCTCAATGAGGGAGAGCATGTCCCCCATACCGAGGATGCGGGAGGCCATGCGGTCCGGGTGGAACAGCTCGATCATGTCCAGCTTCTCGCCGGTACCCACAAACTTGATGGGCTTGCCGGTAGCTGCCCGGATGGAGAGGGCAGCGCCGCCTCTCGCGTCGCCGTCCAGCTTGGTCAGCAGCACGCCGTCGATGCCCAGGGCCTCGTCGAAGGCGGTGGCGGCGTTGACGGCATCCTGGCCGGTCATGGCGTCCACCACCAGAAGGATCTCGTTGGGGTGGACGGCGGCCTTGATGTTCTTCAGCTCGTCCATGAGCTGCTGGTCGATGTGGAGGCGGCCGGCGGTATCCAGCAGGATGGTGTCGTAGCCGTGGTCCTTGGCGTGGTTGACGGCGTGCTGGGCGATCTGCACCGGGTTCACCTGACCCAGGGAGAACACCGGGATGCCCAGCTGGTCGCCCACTACCTGCAGCTGGGTGATGGCGGCGGGGCGGTACACGTCGCAGGCCACCAGCAGGGGCCGCCTGCCCATGCGGCTTTTCAGGTAGCCCGCCAGCTTGGCGCCGTTGGTGGTCTTGCCCGCGCCCTGGAGGCCCACCATCATGATCACGGTGGGGCCGCTGCTGGCGAAGGCGATCTTGGCGTTGGCTCCGCCCATGAGGGCGGTGAGCTCCTCGTTGACGATCTTGATGATCTGCTGGGCGGGGGTGAGGCTCTCCAGCACGTCGGCGCCCACGGCCCGCTCGGTGATCTTGGCCACGAAGTCCTTGACCACCTTGTAGCTCACGTCCGCCTCCAGCAGGGCCAGGCGGACCTCCCGCATGGCCTCCCGGACGTCGGCCTCGGTGATGCGGCCCTTGCCCCGCAGGCGCTTGAACGCGGCGTTCAGTTTTTCGGAAAGGCCCTCAAATGCCATAGAAGCTTACTCCTTATTCCCGCAGGGCCTTGGCCGCCTGGATGATGGTGTCGGCCAGGGCGTCCACCCGGGGATTCTCGTATTGACGGTAGTTGATGGTTTTCAGCTCCTCCGCGGCCTCCTGGATGGCGTTGAGGTTGCCCTGCATCTGCATGAAGCGGCGGATGAGCCCGGTCTTGTCCTCGATCTCCTGCATGATCCCCTCCGCCCGGACGATGACGTCCCGGACGCCCTGGCGGCTGATGCCGCTGTTCTCCGCGATCTCGGAGAGGGAGAGGTCCTCGTTGTAGTAGAGGTCGAAGAACTCCTTTTGTCTCTCTGTCAGGAGTTCCCCGTAAAAATCATACAGCATGGTCATGCGGTAGGTCTGGTTTTTCACGGCGTTCCCTCCTTCTGTAAAGTGTGCGTGCTTTACAACCTGGATTATGATACCCTATTTTTGTAAAAAAGTCAAGGGGAAAATGGGGAGAGTTTTTCCCGTGGGGCATTTTGCCCCCGGAGAGCGAAAGGAGAGGCGGGAAAGGGCCGAATTTCTGTAGGAAAGCACCAAATTATTCACAGTTAATTTGTTGACGATGGCAGGGGTTTTGTTATATAATACATTGAATTTCTATGCGGAGGAACAGGCGTATGTGGATCGCGGACGGGTGGAAGGACTACGAGCTGCTGGACTGCGGCGGCGGGGAGAAGCTGGAGCGCTGGGGGGACAAGCTCCTGGTGCGGCCGGACCCCCAGGCCATCTGGCCTGCGCCCCGGCGGCACAGCGGCTGGCGGAGCCCCGACGGGCGCTACTTCCGCTCCAGCACCGGCGGCGGGCACTGGGACAAGGGGAAGCTCCCTGCCCAGTGGCAGGTCCATTACCGGGACCTCACCTTCCAGGTCAAGCCCATGAACTTCAAGCACACCGGCCTCTTCCCCGAGCAGGCGGTGAACTGGGACTTCGCCCGGCAGAAGATCCGCTCCGCGGGCCGACCCATCAGCGTGCTGAACCTCTTCGCCTACACCGGCGCGGCCACCGTGGCCTGCGCCGCGGCGGGGGCCAGCGTGTGCCATGTGGACGCGGCCAAGGGCATGGTGGCCTGGGCCAGGGAGAACGCCAGGGCCTCCGGCCTGGAGGACAGGCCCATCCGCTGGATCGTGGACGACTGCGCCAAGTTTGTGGAGCGGGAGATCCGCCGGGGCCGCACCTACGACGCCATCATCATGGACCCGCCCAGCTATGGCCGAGGCCCCACCGGCGAGGTGTGGAAGCTGGAGGAGAGCCTGTACCCCTTTGTGGAGCTGTGCAGCCGGGTCCTCTCGGACAGCCCCCTGTTCGTCCTCATCAACTCCTACACCACCGGTCTTGCCCCCAGCGTACTGACCTACATCCTGGAGATGGTGGTCGCAAAGAAATATGGCGGCCACACCCAGAGCGAGGAGATCGGCCTTCCGGTGACGGAGACGGGGCTGGCGCTGCCCTGCGGCGCCACGGGCCGGTGGATGGCGGAGTGAGCCATGCAGCGGACCCTTTCCTATCTCTTCGCCATGGCATGGGGCGCTGTGCCGGTGCTGCTGGCGTGGCTGTGTCTCACGCCCTGGCGGCGTAAGCGGCTCACGGCGGCGGGCCTCCGCAGCGGCAGGACCCGGGAAGCGACCCTGGCACTGTTTGGGATGTTCTGCGGCGGCATGGCGGTGATCACCTTGCTGCCCCGGTGGGTGGTGTCCTCCTTTGTTGACGTGGCCAACGGCTACGGCTGGAACGCGGGGAACTACCCCTTCTTCACCCCCGGCACGGCCAATTTCCAGCTGTTTCGCACCTTCCGGGGGGACAACTGGTCGGTGTACAACCTGCTGGGGAACGTGGTCATGTTCCTGCCCTTCGGCTTTTTTCCTGCCCTGCTGTGGCGGAAGTATACCTGGTGGAAAGCGCTGCTGACGGGCTTTGCCGTGACGGCCTGCATCGAGTGCTGTCAGCTGTGCGTGGGCCGTGCCTTCGACGTGGATGACCTGCTCCTGAACACCCTGGGCGCCATGCTGGGGTACGGGCTGTGTCGACTTTTGAAAAAGCTGGTCCCCCATTTTGCCGCCCGGTTCCAGGTGGGGCCGGTACCCTGACCGGGATGGAACACTCCTGCTGCGCGGCGGGTGCGGTCTGTCTCTGCTGTTATAATAAGGAGGTGTGCGTATGGTCTGGCTCCTCAACAGAAAGCTGCTGGCCACCGAGTCTGATCCCCAGCAGGTGGGACATATCAAGGATAGGCTCCAGCGGGCGGGGATCGCCTACTCCATTGACCCGCTGCGGGGCGGATCGGCCTTCGGACAGGCGCGGGACGCCACTATGGCCTCCAAAGCGGGCATGCGCTACAGCATGTTCAACACCACCACCTTTGTCTATCGCGTCTACGTGCGCCGCCGGGACTATACGCGGGCCCGGGAAACTCTGTACGGAAAATAAGAGGTTTTGCCCTATGGCGGATACAATCATCAAAATGGAAGATCTGGCCTTCTCCTACCCCGCGGAGGAGGGCAACGTGCCCCTGGCAGCTCTGAACGGGGTGTCCCTCTCCATCGAGCGGGGCAGCTTCGTGGCGGTGCTGGGCCACAACGGGTCCGGCAAATCCACTCTGGCCAAACACATGAACGCGGTGCTGCTGCCCCTGGGTGGAAAGGTGTGGGTGGACGGCATGGACACCTGCGACGAAAATCTCCTGCTGGAGGTCCGCCGCCGGGTGGGCATGGTGTTCCAGAACCCGGACAACCAGATCGTGGCCAACGTGGTGGAGGAGGACGTGGCCTTCGGCCCGGAGAACCTGGGAATCCCCACGGAGGAGATCCGGCAGCGGGTGGACGCGGCGCTGCAGGCAGTGGGGATGGAGGAGTTTGTCCTCCAGGCCCCCCACCACCTCTCCGGCGGCCAGAAGCAGCGCATCGCCATCGCCGGTATCATCGCCATGGAGCCGGCCTGCATCGTCCTGGATGAGTCCACCGCCATGCTGGACCCCAGCGGGCGGCGGGAGGTGCTGGACACGGTCCGGCGGCTGAACCGGGAGAAGGGCATCACCATCGTCCTCATCACCCACCACATGGACGAGGCGGCCCTGGCGGACCGGATCGTGGTGATGGACGGGGGACGAGCGGTGATGGACGGCGCGCCGAAGGAGATTCTGACCCGGATGGCGGAGCTGCGGGCCATCGGCCTGGATGTGCCCCACACGGTGGAGCTGCTCTACGGCCTCCGGGAGGACGGCTTCGACGTGCCGGTGGACGCCCTCTCCGTGGAGGACTGCGCCGACGCCATCGTGGCGGCCCTGGCCCCTCGGGCGTAGACGGCCGCGATACCTTATATATAAGTACAGCGGATACGAGAATTTACCCGCGCCCCTGGGGCGTGAGAAAGAGGAACGAAGTTGAAACCCATCATTCGCGTGGACAATCTGACCCACACCTACGGGCAGGACACGCCCTTCTGCCGCAGCGCGGTGAAAGGGGTAAGCCTTGACATCATGGAGGGGGAGTTTCTGGGGATTATCGGCCACACCGGCTCCGGGAAATCCACCCTCATCCAGCACCTCAACGGCCTGCTCCCCCCCACCGGCGGCAAGATCTACCTGGAGGACCGGGACATCTGGGCGGACCCCAAGAAGATCCGGGACGTGCGCTTCCAGGTGGGGCTGGTGTTCCAGTACCCGGAGTACCAGCTCTTTGAGGAGACGGTCTACAAGGACATCTCCTTCGGACCCAAGAACATGGGCCTCTCCCAGCAGGAGATCGACCGCCGGGTCCGGGACGCGGCGGCCTTTGTGGGCCTGGACGAGAGCCTCCTGGACAAGTCCCCCTTCGAGCTCTCCGGCGGCCAGAAGCGCCGGGTGGCCATCGCCGGGGTCATCGCCATGGAGCCGAGAGTGCTGATCCTGGACGAGCCCTCGGCGGGGTTGGACCCCGCCGGACGGCGGAGCCTTTTGGAGAACATCCGCGCCTACCACCGGCAGAAGGGCACCACCGTGGTGATGGTGAGCCACAGCATGGACGAGGTGGCGGAGAACGTGGACCGCATCATTGTGCTGGCGGACGCCGGCGTGGTCATGAGCGGTACCCCCCATGAGGTGTTCAGCCGGGCGGAGGAGCTGGTGGCCGTGGGGCTCAACGTGCCCCAGGTGACAAGGGTGGCCATGGAGCTGCGTCGCCGGGGCGTGGCCATCGACCCCGCCGTGTACACGGTGGCGGAGCTGCGGCAGGCCCTCTCCGCCCTGAAAGGGGGGAAGGCCACATGCTGAAGGATATCACACTGGGCCAGTTCTTCCCCGGTACCTCCCTGGCCCACCGGCTGGACCCCCGGACCAAGATCCTGCTGACGGTGGTCTACATCGTGGCGCTGTTCTGCGCGGAGTCCTTCGTGTCCTACGGCCTCATGGTGGCCCTGCTCATCACCGGCGTGAAGGTGTCCGGCGTGGCCCCCAAGGCCCTGGTGAAGGGCCTCAAGCCGGTGCTGTTCATCATCTGCTTTACCGCAATTCTGAACCTTTTCTATACCCCCGGTGAGATCCTGGTCCAGTTCTGGGTCCTCAAGATCACCAAGGAGGGTATCTTCACCGCCTTCTTTATGGCCCTGCGCATCAGCATGCTCATCATGGGCACCTTCCTCCTCACCTACACCACCAGCCCCATTTCCCTCACCGACGGACTGGAAGCCCTGCTGGGGCCCTTGAAGAAGGTGAAGGTGCCGGTCCATGAGCTGTCCATGATGATGTCCATCGCCCTGCGGTTTATCCCCACCCTCATCGAGGAGACGGACAAGATCATGTCCGCCCAGAAGGCCAGAGGGGCGGACTTTGAGAGCGGGAGCCTCCTGGACCGGGCCAAGGCCCTGGTGCCCATCCTGGTGCCCCTCTTCATCTCCGCCTTCCGCCGGGCCGACGAGCTGGCGGTGGCCATGGAGTGCCGCTGCTACCACGGCGGCCAGGGGCGGACCAAGCTCCACGTGCTCCGCTACCAGCCCAGGGACTACGTGGTGATGGGGGCCTACGCCGCCGTGCTGGCGGCGGTGCTGGTTCTGGCCCGCTTCGGCCTGTGAGGCGGCGGAAGCTGCTGTGGGGCCTGCTGGCGGCGGCAGTGGTGCTGCTGCTCCTGGCCCTGGACAACCGGCTGACTGTCCGGCGGTACCGGATCGAGACGGAAAAAGTGACGGAGCCCATCCGCATCCTGGTGGTCTCCGACCTCCACAGCTGCGCCTACGGGGAAAACCAAAGAGAACTCCTGGCCGCCGTGGCGGCGGAGGAACCGGACCTGGTGCTGCTGCCGGGGGACATCGTGGACGACGTCCTGCCGGAGGACAACGCCTGGACGGTGCTGGAGGCTCTGGCGGAGAAGTGGCCCTGCTGCTACGTCACCGGCAATCACGAGTGGTGGAGCGGCGAGGCGGAGCGGATCTGCCGGGAGATCGAGGCCCTCGGCATCCATGTTCTCCGGGGGGAGGGCACGGAAATTACCGTAAAGGGACAGAACTTGACAGTATTTGGCATTGACGACCCGGACAGCGGGGAGGACCAGCTCTCCCGCTTTTCTGAGACAGCGGGGGAGGGGTATACCATCCTCCTGGCCCACCGGCCGGAGCGGATCGAGACCTACCGCCGATACCCCTTCGATCTCATCGTCTCCGGCCACGCCCACGGCGGCCAGTGGCGGCTCCCCGGCCTCATCAACGGCCTTTACGCCCCCAACCAGGGGCTCTTTCCCGCCTACGCCGGCGGCCGGTACGACTTCGGGGCCCAGGTGTTCCTGGTGAGCCGGGGCCTGGCCCGGGAGAGCACCCGGGTCCCCCGGCTGTTCAACCCGCCGGAGCTGGTGGTAGCGGACATTGTACCGGCGGCGTGACAAATATCACTGATGTACTCAGGAGACAGCTATGCGGAATATTGCCC